>CAZTCG010000125.1:0-4537 GCA_964612005.1 uncultured Flavobacteriaceae bacterium
AATTCAGGGTAAAGGAAGAGCCTATGGACTGGAATTTTTTATTAAAAAAAATAAAGGAAAATTAACCGGTTGGATAAGTTACACCTTATCGAGAACGGAAAGACAAATACCTGGTTTAAGTAAAGGCGAATGGTATTATGCTCGTTACGACCGACCACATAATTTAAGTATCACATCAAGTTATGAGTTAAATAAAAAATGGACTTTTGGGGGTAATTTTATTTTGCAGAGTGGTATTCCTGCAACCTTTCCAAATGTAAAATATGAAATACAGGGTTACACAGTAACTGATAATACAACTGAAAAACGTAATAGTTTTAGAAATACACCATATCATCGATTAGATATTTCTGCAACCTATACACCCTCAAAAAATGATACTAGAAGATGGAAAGGCAATTGGGTTTTTAGTGTTTATAATGTATATAATCGAAAAAACGCGTTCACCATTTTCTTCCGACCTAATGAAAATAATCCAAGTCAAACGGAAGCAATCAGATATACGATTGTAGGAACAATTATCCCATCAGTAACTTATAATTTTAATTTTTGAAAATGATAAATTTTAAGAAATATCCTTTTTTAGTTTTTGTTATATCCCTACTTTTAATTTTTTCTTCTTGCGAAAAGGTTATTCAGGTTGATGTTCCAGAGGGTGAAACACTATTGGTTGTTGATGCCTGGTTAAATAATAAACCTGTTGATCAAGTGATCCGACTTACTACAACGGCACCTGTTTTTAGTTCTACATCAACACCTCCTGCAAATGGAGCTACAGTTAAAGTAAAAGATTTAAGTAATGGTAAATTGTATGTTTTTACAGAATCTTTAGGAACCGGTAATTATATTTACACTCCAACAACAAATGATTCTTTTAATGTAATTGGCCACCAATACGAATTACAAATAAATTATAAGGGTTACAGTTATAAATCTACATCAACATCTTATAAAACTACACAAATAGATACTGTTGGATTTAATAAGTTAACTGATTTCGGTGATACTACAGTTAGAGGCTTTGCACCATGGTTATTTGGAAAAGACTTACCTAATGAAAAAAATTTTTACTGGATAAAAACCTATAAAAACGGAAAATTTTTTAATGCTTCTTCTAACGTAAATATTTCAGAAGATGGAGGTGGAGGTGAGGGTTCTGATGGTTTATGTTTTATACCACCAATAGCTTATTTTAGTGTTACGCCATTTGATAACCCTTTTAAATTGAATGATCTTTTAACAGTTGAAGTTTATTCAATAAACAAAAATTCTTACGAATACCTTATTCAATTAGTAACTCAGGTAAATAATAGTCAGGCTGGTTTATTTGCAGTAACACCAGAAAATTTAAGAACAAATATTTTACCTTTAACTGAAAATTCTCCCAGAGTATTAGGTTGGTTCAACATCGGAACAGTTTCCTCTAAAAGTTTTACATGTAAAGACATTCCGGTAGAGAATGTTTTTTTAGGAGGCTATTTTTGTCCTTAACAAACTTTAAAAGCAACAAAAAAGTAGTTGTTTGCTGCAGATTCTTCTTCTATTTTTAATTAAATAGATTAAATAAACATTAATCTAGTTAATCCTTATATTACCTTCGCAGGTAATTAAATTTTTATTTTTACTTGCGATAACCCTTTTATTAATGAAAATATTTTTCTTTTTTCTGTTTTTAATTTCATTACAGATTTATTATTCTCAAAATCAAATAACTAATTTATCAAAAAACACATCAGCAACATTAAATAGAAACTCAGTTATTGAAATTTTAGAAGTTGCAAAAGACAGTATTCCTAGTTTAGGCTCATTTATCATTAGTCATAAAAACAAAATTGTTTTTGAAAATTATTTTAATGGAGCAGATAAAGAAACATTATTTGATACAAAATCTGTAACAAAATCTATTACTTCAGCTTTTGTTGGGATATTAATAGATAATGGATTAATGCCGGATTTAAATACTCCAATTTTGAGTATTCTTCCAGAATACAAATCGAGTATTTCTAAACATAACAACATTTGGTATCCTGATTTTGTAAAGGCTCAAGATTCTTTGAGGGAATTATTAACCATTACAAATTTGCTAACAATGCAAACAGGATTTTCTTGGGATGATAATAATCCATTAATTCATAGAGCATTTCAATGTTCTTCTAATCCAACACAATTTATGCTGGATCTACCATTTGATGAAATTCCTGGTACAAAATTTAAATATTGTACAGGTGCTTGTCAATTAATTAGTGCTATTTTAAATAAAACAACAAATAAAAATTTAAAATTTTATGTTGATAGTCTTTTATTTAAACCGCTTGGTATTTATATATATTCTTGGCCTGAAGACCCACAAGGTAATTTAGCTGGAGGATCTACTTTAAATATGAAGCCAATTGATATGTTGAAGTTTGGTTTACTTTATTTAAATAAGGGAAACTATAATGGAAGGCAAATTGTTTCTGAAAAATGGGTAAAAGAGTCTACGTCTGCAAAAGTAGAATTAAATGAATGGGATGTGTTTCCTAATGCAAATGGATATGGTTATTATTGGTGGAGAAGGAAAATTGTAAATCATCAGGCATACGTTGCAAGTGGTTATGGTGGACAACTAATTTGTGTTATTCCCGACTTGGAATTAGTAATAGTTACCACTTGTTTTATTAATGATCAAAATAGGGGTAGATCTGAAATAAAACGACTTCATTTTTTTATAGATAAAATCGCCAAACTACTTGTTTAATATCTTTTATACTACTTTACTTTACTATAAAAGCAACAAAAAAGTAGTTATTTGCTGCAGCTATTAATTCCAAATCGATATAAAACGAACGTATAAAATCGTTGTAAGCCAAAAACTCACTTTGTGGTACAGCAAACTCATCGAATAAAATAATATCACCTTTTTTAAGATAAGGAGCCAACATGCTAAGTACATATAATGTAGCAGAATATAAATCGGCATCCAAATGAATAACTTTACGTTTACTGTTGTCTGATTTTAATTTCTCAATGTAACCAGGTAATGTTTGTTGAAATAATCCGGTATAAAATGTTACTCGATGATCATTTACTTCGGGTGGCTTATTCCCGTTGCTCATTGCTCCAGCCTTAAATGGACCCCAATCTTCAGGTAAACCAGTAAATGTATCAAAACCATGAAATTCACTTTCCGAATGTTGATTATGTTCAACCCACCATTTAAATGATTTTCCTGCAGCAACACCAAATTCCAGATAATTTATTTTATCAGATGTATTGTGATCTGCAAAAAGAAATTCGTACAATTTGTAGCGTTTATTGTAATCCCAGCCACCTGAATAAAAATCATTAAATTTTATTTTCGGTTGTTTGCGATGCCATTCAGAAATTTTGGCTAAATAAATTATATTTAATAATCCATGTTTAAATGGTATTAAACGGTGCAAGCCAAATCGAATGAAATTTGCTTTAAACTTTCGGATAAAAGACAGATTAGCCATTTAAGTAGGATGTTAGATTTCTGATGATAGATGTAAGATTATATATTTTCCTAAATAATTATTATTTACTCAAATACAAATTACGTTCGCTGTAAACCTGCTGAAAATATTCATCCTGTAAGGAATCAATGAAGTAAATAGCTTCGCCCGTAGATTTCATTTCTGGCCCTAATTCCTTTTGTATCTCAGGGAATTTCTCGTAACTGAAAACCGGAATTTTGATGGCATACCCTTTTTTCTTTGGATTGAAATTAAAATCTTTCACTTTTTTCTCGCGAAGCATAACTTTCGTAGCATAGTTTACATACGGCTCATCATATGCCTTTGCAATGAATGGAACTGTTCTGCTGGCTCTTGGGTTGGCTTCAATGATGTAAACAATTCCGTTTTTAACTGCAAATTGGATATTGATTAATCCAACGGTTTTAAGTGCTATTGCAATTTTTTTAGTATGAGCTTCAATTTGATTAATCACATCTTCACTTAAATCAAAGGGTGGAAGAACTGCATAACTATCACCACTGTGAATACCAGCAGGCTCAATGTGTTCCATAATTCCAATGATATAAACATCTTCTCCATCACAAATAGCATCAGCCTCCGCTTCAATAGCGCCCGATAAAAAGTGATCCAACAATACTTTGTTATCCGGAAGGTCATTCAACAACTTTACCACATGTTGTTCCAGTTCATCTTCATTGATTACAATTTTCATGCTTTGCCCGCCTAACACATAACTTGGACGAACCAAAAGCGGAAATCCAAGTTCTCTTGAAAGCTTAATGGCTTCCTCTGCATCTTCAATTACTCCAAATTTTGGATAAGGAATATTATTTTCTTTTAAAAGTGTAGAAAAACTTCCGCGATCCTCGGCTAAATCCAATGATTTGAAATCAGTGCCAATGATTTTAATTCCATAACGTTCCATTTTTTCCGCTAATTTTAAAGCGGTTTGCCCACCCAACTGAACGATTACACCTTCAGGTTGTTCGTGAAGTATGATATCATAAATGTGTTCCCAGAACACAGGCTCGAAGTACAATTTGTCGGCAGTGCTGAAA
>CAZTCG010000125.1:4576-5922 GCA_964612005.1 uncultured Flavobacteriaceae bacterium
CCCGCACTCTTTTGCAGCCAACACTCCATGAACACAACTGTAATCAAATTCAATTCCTTGTCCTATACGGTTTGGACCGCTACCTAAAATAATTACTTTTTTTCTATCACTCCTAACCGATTCATTTTCGTCTTCAAAAGTTGAATAGTAATACGGTGTTTTAGCCTCAAACTCAGCCGCACAGGTATCAACCAGTTTATAAACTCGTTTAATGTTTAATTCCGTTCGTTTTTTATACACTTCACTTTCCAGACAACGCAACAAGTGAGCAATCTGACGATCGGCATATCCTTTTTGTTTGGCTTCGTATAATAAATCGCGAGGAATGGTTGTTAAGTGATGTCTGCTGATTTCGTTTTCCAAAGCAATGAGTTCTTCAATCTGCTCCAAAAACCACATATCAATTCGGGTTAATTTCTGGATTGTTTTTACAGATATGCCCAGCTTCATCGCATCGTAAATCATGAACAAACGATTCCAGCTTGGACGCTCCAATGCTTTTAGAAGTTCTTGCTGGTTGGTTATTTCTTTACCATCAGCACCCAAACCGTTACGTTTAATCTCTAAACTTTGACAAGCTTTTTGTAATGCTTCCTGAAAGCTTCTTCCAATTCCCATTACCTCGCCAACTGATTTCATCTGAAAACCTAATTCGCGATTGCAACCTTTGAATTTATCGAAGTTCCAGCGAGGTATTTTTACAATCACGTAATCCAATGTTGGCTCAAAATAAGCAGAAGTAGATTTGGTGATCTGATTGATCAATTCATCTAGTGTGTATCCAATAGCCAGTTTAGAAGCAATTTTTGCGATTGGGTAACCTGTTGCTTTACTCGCCAACGCAGAAGAACGCGAAACGCGTGGATTGATTTCAATAGCTATGATATCTTCAGTATCATCAGGATTTACTGCAAACTGCACATTACAACCACCTGAAAAGTTACCTATGGATCGCATCATTTTGATAGCTGTGGTTCGCATTTTTTGATACGTACTATCGCTTAATGTCATTGCAGGAGCAACGGTAATGCTATCGCCGGTGTGAACACCCATTGGATCGAAATTCTCAATGGAACAAATAATGGCAACGTTATCGTTTTTATCGCGCAGCAATTCCAGTTCGTATTCTTTCCAACCTAAAACGGCTTTGTCAATTAACACTTCGTGAATGGGTGATGTTTGCAAGCCTCTGTTCAATAGCGCATCAAAATCTTCCTTGTGGTAAACAACACTGCCTCCGCTACCACCTAATGTAAACGATGGACGAATTACCAAAGGGAATCCGAATTCCTGCGCAATGGATTTTCCTTCCAGAAATGATTTTGCAATGCGAGAAGGTGCCATGC
>CAZTCG010000126.1:0-284 GCA_964612005.1 uncultured Flavobacteriaceae bacterium
TTAGAAAATGAACGAATTGAATATGATTTGTTTAAATACGAACATGATTTTTGGCAATTTTAATTGTTTAACTTGATTATTTTAAAACCTTACATTTTGTAAGGTTTTTTTATTTAAATACAGAATATATGTCCAGTCAACTTAAAAATTTATCAGAAATAGAGGGCTCAAATGTTCCATCTGCAAGTAATTATAGATTTGGAATTATTGTTTCTGAATGGAATTACAACGTAACAAAATCGCTTTGTGATGGAGCAGAAACTACTTTATTGAAAAACGGCGCC
>CAZTCG010000126.1:294-5908 GCA_964612005.1 uncultured Flavobacteriaceae bacterium
TAAAAAAGTTTTGCTTAATTGTTTGCTAAAATAATATTTTAATAAAATGGGTACCTGGTAGTTATGAATTAACATTAGGTGCACAATATATGGCAGAGTATTCTAATGTGGATGCAATTATTTGTATTGGTTGTGTTATCCAGGGTGAAACTAAACACTTTGATTTTATTTGTAATGCTGTTGCAAATGGAATTACTAATTTAAACATTGAATATAATATGCCTGTTATATTTGGTGTTTTAACTCCTAATACTTTAGAACAGGCTATTGATAGAGCAGGAGGGAAACATGGTAACAAAGGCGATGAAGCTGCTATAACTGCAATTAAAATGCTTTCATTAAGGGATTCATTTAGTAGTTAATTAAATTGAAATTATTTTTTATAATAATCGTATTTCTATTAAATGTTCAATGTTCTTACTTTTATAATACAAACATTTGTATATCAGATAGTTTTGATTTTATAGAGGTTGACCCTGTTGGCAATATTTATTTTGTTAAAAATGACCAACTTAAAAAATATAATTCAAAAGGTCAGCTTTTAAAAATTTATTCAAATAAAAAATTAGGAACTATTTTTTCAATAGATGTTTCTAATCCTTTAAAGGTTTTGTTGTTTTATAAGGATCAAAGTCAAATTATAATTCTAGACTCACAATTGTCTCAAAACGCTGAATCAATAGATTTAATAAAATATAATTTAGAACAAACTGATTTAGCTTGTAATTCATTAAATAATGGTTTTTGGTTGTTTGATCGCCAAAATATCGAGTTGCTAAGATTAGATGCTTCTTTAAATAAAATTTTAAATACAGGAAATTTAAATGTTTTATTGTCTAAAAATATTAATCCTAATTATATTATTGAAAAAGAAAACTATTTGTTTTTAAATAATCCAGAAGATGGAATCTTAATGTTTGATATTTATGGAACATATTACAAAACAATTCCTGTTTCAGGATTAAAACACTTTCAAGTAAAAGATGGATGTATTTTCTATTATAAAGATAAAATAGTCCATAAATATGATTTTTCGAAATTAATTACCGATGAATTAGGAATTAAAAATTCAACTACAAAAGATGTTTACAAAATAGAAAATGGATTACTAGAAGTTTTTAAGGATTCAGTTTGTGCAACTTATAATTAATTTTGAGTGGAATATTGTTCACTCTACATTCAATCAATAAATTACTTTTTTTGCAGCAAGCAGTGTGTTTCTAAGCAATGAAGCAATTGTCATTGGTCCAACTCCACCGGGTACAGGTGTAATCATAGAACACTTAGGAGCTACTTCATCAAATTTCACATCGCCTTTTAATTTAAAACCCGATTTTGTTTCAGTGCTGGCTACACGTGTTGTCCCAACATCAATAATTACAGCGCCTTCTTTAATCATATCGGCTGTAACAAACTCAGGGCTACCAAGTGCACAAATTAAAATATCGGCTTTTAAGGTGTGAGATTTTAAATCAACTGTTTTACTATGGCACAAAGTAACGGTGCAATTTCCTAATGGTGTATTTTTAGC
The DNA here is from genome assembly GCA_964612005.1 of uncultured Flavobacteriaceae bacterium. Lineage (GTDB taxonomy): Bacteria > Bacteroidota > Bacteroidia > B-17B0 > Aurantibacillaceae > JADJDM01. Next base: position 1,826 of record CAZTCG010000126.1, read on the forward strand.
TAAAAGAATACTTAATGGAGAACCAACAATATGACTTCTTCCAATTACAACACAATGCTTACCGGAAGTTTCAATATTGTATTTCTCTAATAAATGCACAATTCCATAAGGAGTTGCACTTACATAACACGGAAGATTTAAAACCATTCTTCCAATATTAATGGGATGAAAACCATCCACATCTTTGGAAGGCAAAATAGATTCAATTACTTTATGTTCGTTGATATGACGAGGAAGTGGTAATTGAACAATAAATCCATCAATATCATTATTTTCGTTAAGTTCTTTTACTGATTGCAATAAACGATCTTCGGTAACATATTCTGGATGGCGAACTAATGTTGAATTAAATCCAACCCGTTCACACGCTTTAATTTTACTTGCTACGTAGGTTTCGCTTCCACCGTCGTTTCCCACTAATATTGCAGCTAGATGAGGGATTTTTTTTCCTTGTTGTTTTAATAAAATTACTTCGTTAGCAATTTCATCTTGTAATTCGAGTGATATTTTTTTGCCGTCAATTAAATTCATAGTGTGTAGCTCTACCATATCTATTATTTTTTAATTGCCCATTTTTGGCATATTCGGCATGTTACGCATCATTTTGCGTGTATCATCAAATTGCTTAATCAATTTATTTACTTCCTGAATGCTTGTCCCGCTACCTTTAGCTATACGGGCTCTTCTGCTGCCATTCAATAATTCGGGTTTTTCACGTTCGATTGGTGTCATTGAGTAAATAATGGCTTCAATCGATTTAAAGGCATCTTCGTTAATATCCATGTCTTTTACAGCCTTACCAACTCCGGGAATCATACCGATTAAATCTTTGATGTTTCCCATTTTTTTAATTTGCTGCATCTGAGCAAGAAAATCATTAAAGCCAAATTGATTTTTTGCAATTTTTTTGGAGAGTTTTCTTGCTTCTTCTTCATCAAATTGTTCTTGAGCTCTTTCTACTAAAGTTACAACATCTCCCATTCCCAAAATACGATCAGCCATACGATCAGGATGGAACACATCAATGGCTTCCATTTTTTCGCCTGTACCAATAAATTTAATGGGTTTGTTAACTACAGATTTAATGGATAGCGCGGCGCCACCACGTGTATCACCATCTAATTTAGTTAATACAACACCATCAAAATCCAATCGTTCGTTAAATGCTTTAGCTGTATTTACAGCATCTTGTCCGGTCATGGAATCTACTACAAACAAAATTTCATCGGGCTGTACTTCTTTTTTTACCAATGCAATTTCGTTCATCATCTGCTCATCTATAGCCAAACGACCTGCAGTATCTATAATTACTACGGAATTTCCGTTTTCTTTTGCTTGTTTAATTGCTCGTTTAGAAATACTTACCGGATCTTTGCTTTCTCTATCGGAAAAAACTTCAACACCAATTTGTTCGCCTAAGACATGCAATTGATCAATAGCCGCAGGACGATAAATATCACAAGCAACCAATAATGGTTTTTTCCCCCTTTTAGTTTTTAAGTGATTGGCAAGTTTACCAGAGAAAGTGGTTTTACCCGAACCTTGTAAACCCGACATTAAAATGATGGTAGGATTATTATTCAGTTTGATGTCTGCTTTTTCGCCACCCATTAACTGAGCTAATTCATCATGAGTAATTTTAATTAGTAACTGACCAGGAGAAATGGAGGTTAGTACATTTTGCCCAAGAGCTTTTTCCTTGATGGTATCAGTGAATTGTTTTGCCACTTTGAAGTTAACGTCAGCATCCAATAATGCTTTACGAACTTCTTTCATGGTTTCTGCAACGTTAATTTCAGTTATTTTTCCTTGACCTTTTAAAACTTTAAAGGCTCTTTCTATCTTATCGGATAAGTTATTAAACATGAGGTAAAAAATTGGAAAACAAATATACTTAGTTATTTCCTAAGTTTTGTAGCCATTTGCTAAATTTTAGTTCGAACTAGCGTTAAAAATTAACTAATTAAATATTGCTATTTTGATTTCTTTTTAAACTGTTTTCTCAAGAAAAAAGTATGTTGCAGAGCCTCCATGTTTTCATCTAGTGATTTTGAAGCGTTTTCAGTATTAATAATAATATTAGTAATCTTTTTGAGCATTAAAGTATCATATATCAATTTGCCAATTGTGCCATTGCCTGATTTTATCTGATTGGTTACTTCATTAATTTCTTTAATACTGGTATTTATATTTGTTGTTGATTGTTGCAAAGTTGCAATTGTTTCAAAAACGTTTTTTTCTACTTTATTGTTATTAGCTAATAATCCTAATGTGCCTTTTCCTTGATTTATATTTTCACTTAATACATTTAATTGAAGCGTAAATTCTTTAGCATGTTTGCTACTTTCATTTAAGTTCAATATGATTGATTGAATGTTGTTTTTTATGTTTTTATCAGATAGTAAGCTTAAAAGAGAGGATTCCTGATTCATTTTAGAGACGATTTCTTTTAAATCAGTTGTAATATTTTTAATGTTATCGTTTGTTATTGAGAGTGTTTTAATCATATCATTCGGATTTATTCCCTTGTAAGTTTTTAATTCCTCGCCCTCATTTATTGTTCTAGCAAATTCATTTACAGCAGCAATATTTACAATTTTATTGCCCATTAAACCATCTGTGCCAATGCTTGCAACCGAATTTTTTTTAATGTGTTCCTTCACTGATTTTTGAATAATCATTTCCACTAAAACTGTTGAATCATTAATGATAGAAACACTTTCAACAGTTCCAATATTTATTCCGGAAAGTCGTACACTATTGCCACGCATTAAGCCTTCTGCATTAAAAAAATGTGCTTTTATTTTAATAGTTGAATAAAAAATGCTTCGTTTGCTTCCAATAAAATAAAGCAACACTAAAAAAAATAAAGTGCCCGATAGTATAAAAACACCAAGTTTTATATTTCTTGTAATTACGCTATTCATTTCTTAACCGAAAAAATTAGAAATTTCTTTGTCTTTACTTTTTGTGAAATCATCAAATGTACCTTCCGAGTAGTTTTTACCATTAATAAGTAGAATGATTTTATTGGAAGTTAATTTTACGCAACTTAAATCATGTGAAATTATTATTGAAGAAGTTTTATAATTCCTTTGAACGCTTAGTATTAATTGACTTATTTCTCTTGCTGTTACTGGGTCGAGGCCGGTTGTTGGTTCGTCATATAAAATAATTTCCGGCTTCATAATTAGTGTACGAGCTAATGCAATTCGTTTTTTCATTCCTCCTGATAATTCAGATGGCATCATGTTAATGGTATGACTTAATCCAACATCATTCAGTACTTGTTCTACCATAAAATTCATGTTTTCGTATTTTACTGAACCATTATGTCTTCTTAAAGGAAACTCTAAATTTTCGCGAACCGACATGGAATCATACAAGGCGTTACTTTGAAATAGAAATGCTACTTTAATTCTTAACAGATCTAGATCTTTAATGCTCAGCTTACTTATTTCCTTTCCAAGTACATTAATGTATCCGGAATCGAATTTTAATAAGCCAATAATGCATTTAATTAATACTGATTTTCCTGAGCCGGATTTACCTACAACTGCAAGATTTTGTCCTTTATATAATTCCAGATTAAAATCAGTTAATACATGATTAGTTCCAAACGATTTATAGAGATGTTCAATTTTAATTACTGGTTCAGATTCATTCATTTTTAATTACTAAGTTAGATTTAGCATATCTATTATTTGAACAGCGATGAGATCGATAATGAAAATAATAAGTGAAGCAACTACTACTGCCGAATTGGCCGAACGACCAACTCCTTCAGTACCATGTGAAGTTGTGTAACCTTTAAAGCAACCAATTATGCCAATAGCATAACCAAAGAAAAAAGTTTTGATAACAGACGGTAATACATCACCAAACGTAAGGGTTTCAAAAACCTGATTCCAAAATAACTGCCAGCTAATTAAACCACGTAAATTACATCCCAAATAAGCGCCATAAAGAGAAACAGCATCTCCAAGTATAGCTAAAACGGGAATCATAAATGTAGTTGCTGTAACTCTCGTTACAACTAAATATTTGTATGGATTGGTTCCGGAAACCTCCATGGCATCAATT
>CAZTCG010000127.1:0-2388 GCA_964612005.1 uncultured Flavobacteriaceae bacterium
TATCCATTTGGGATAGTTGTTTATTAATTCTTTCCATTGTTGTTCTCCAAAATGATAGGCACTAACTATAATAAATAGCAAAAGTGTAAGCCAAGGAATTAAATAAAATAATAGTGCACATAAAATAATTACTAAAACATAGTTTATCAGCGATTTAATGAAATTTTGCGACTTTTTTGTGCTATTATTTTTCTCAATTAGAAGCAAATCATTCGCTCCATGTAAAATTCCAAAGCTAAAAATCAATAAAAATCCTAAAATTATTTGAATTTTACTTGAAAAAAATGAAACGATCCAAAGTCCAAAGAAGCTTGCTACGATTGAGATATTTGAAAATTTTCCCATAAAAAATTATATTTTGTTTAAAATTTTATAAAAAAAATTAAACAAAATGTTTTTTTATTGTTTAATATTTTATAAGTTTGTTTAAACAAATCTAATTATTAACTAATTAAAAACCAATTATTATGACAAATTTTATGCTTATCCCTGGAATGGTTTCCAAATTGTTGCCTACTGATTATGTAGGATTTACGTTTTTTATTGGCTGTATGGCTATGATGGCTGCTTCAGCATTTTTCTTTTTATCACTAAATCAGTTTGATAAAAAATGGCGCGTTTCTGTACTGGTTTCAGGTTTAATTACCTTTATTGCTGCAGTACATTATTTTTACATGAGAGATTATTGGACCGCTTTCCAAGAGTCACCAACATTCTTTCGTTATGTAGACTGGACTTTAACTGTTCCATTAATGTGTGTTGAGTTTTACCTAATCTTAAAAGTTGCAGGTGCAAAACAATCTTTAATGTGGAAAATGATCTTCTTATCTTTAGTAATGTTAGTTACAGGATATGCAGGTGAAACTATTGATCGTCCAAACGCATGGTTATGGGGATTAATTTCAGGTATCGCTTATTTCGTAATTGTTTATGAAATTTGGTTAGGTGAAGCATCTAAAATTGCTCAGGCTGCAGGTGGAAATGTATTGTCTGCACACAAAATCTTATGCTGGTTTGTATTAGTTGGTTGGGCAATTTATCCATTAGGATACATGTTAGGTACAGACGGATGGTACACTGGTATATTAGGTAAAGGAAGCGTAGATGTAGCTTACAACATTGCTGATGCTATTAACAAAATCGGATTTGGTTTAGTTATTTACAACTTAGCGCAACAATCACAAAAAGACTAATTTCTTTTACAGATAAATTAAAAGCCAGACTAATTAGTCTGGCTTTTTTTTATAGAATTATGAAATTAATAATTAATTTTAATCTCAAACATTTTATCCCAATTTTTACCTGTTACAAAAAAGGATTTGGTTTTTGGGTTGTAGGCAATTCCGTTTAATACATCGGTATCCGGTAGCTGAGTGATTTTCTTTTCTAATCCCGACATATCAAGCATGGCCTCAACTGCACCATTCTTCGGATTGATAACAACAATCGCTTTTTTAAGGTAAATGTTACTGTAAATTTTTCCGTCAACCCATTCCATTTCATTAACTTCTTTAATCTTATTGTTTTCAGAATATACATTTATGTTATCAATTGTTTTTTGTGTTGACGGATCCATAGTCCAGATTTTTTCGGAACTATCATTAAAGTAGATGTTTTTTCCGTCATTTGTCATTCCCCAACCTTCCGGTTTGTCAAAAACAAAAGTTGATTCTAGTTTCCAGGTCTTCGCATCGTAAATAAATCCGATATGCTCCTTATAGGTTAATAAATAAATTTTATCATTTAAAATGGTCAATCCTTCGCCAAAATATTTATCCTCTAATTTTAAACTTTTAAGAATTTTTCCAGTTCTATAATCGGTTTTTAATAATCGAGAAGTGCCATATTGGCCAACACTTTCATATAAAGTGTCTTTGTAAAATTCCAAACCTTCAGTATACGAATTGATGTCGTGAGGGTAGGTGTTTACTATTGTATAAGTTAAAACTTTTGGAGCAAAATCAGAAACTACTTCAATTCGAGTAGAATCGGTTTCAGTTTTTCCTTCAAAATATACGCTGGCTTTTAAATTTTGGTATCCCAATTTCTGATCTTTCAGCGGGAAGGTTAATTCTTTTTTTCCAACTACCGATCCAACTCTTAAATTGTTAATTGAGTAAACAATACTATCAATCTTTTTATTTGCACTATCAATAATGCCAAGTTTAACGGATTCTTTTGGGGTGTATTGTGCTTTCAATACTGCTTCGTTAAAACTAAAATAGCTTTCTTCTGTATCGGCAACTTTGCAACTTACAGCCATTATCGAAGCTAATAAAATGAACTTTAATAGGTTATAATTTTTCATTATGTAAAGATTGAATTTTCGATCTACAAATGTATTATTTAAGATGTTAAAATCTTGCAAAAAGATAAAAAGATTGTATC
>CAZTCG010000127.1:2398-3508 GCA_964612005.1 uncultured Flavobacteriaceae bacterium
AGTTTTCTTTATCTTTTTGACTATCGCCACAACTAGCAATGTTTATAGCTAATAAAATGGTAATTAATGGGTTATAAAGTTTCATTTTTGGTATTTAATTTTTCACTAACAAATATATTTATATTGCTCTTAAATTCTTGCAAAAAAATAAAAAGATTGTATCTTTGCTCCGGCAAGTCCTACACGACCAGCTCCTGCAAAATCCTCCAGGATGGGAACATAGCAAAGGTATGTGGTTGAGCGGTGCGATGTAGGTCGCTTGCCATTTTTTTATTTCCGAACTTGGTTCGGATTTTTTTTTTATAACTACTTCCGAGTTTCTTTTTTCACAAAAACAATAATTATTAAATATAGTTTTTATCTTTAAACTTTAAAATTTAAGCATCGCACGTCAAGCTTTTAAAAAATGAGTAAAGTAGTATTTATTACCGGAGCATCTTCAGGAATTGGAAAATCGATTGGTGATTTCTTGCACGTTAAAGGTTTTACGGTATACGGCACCAGTAGAAATCCGGAGCGAATTAGCGATTCTTTATTTCCATTGTTGGCTGTTGATGTTCGGAATAAAGAAAGCATTCAAAAAGCAATTGCTGAAGTAATTCAAAAATCGGGTAGTGTTGATGTAGTGATTAATAATGCGGGTGTTGGGATAACGGGTCCCATAGAGGAAATTCCAACTGAAGAAATAAAAAACAATTTTGAAACCAATTTGTTTGGTCCAATCGAAGTGATGAAAGCCGTTTTGCCTACCATGCGTTCGCAAAAATCGGGTTTGATTATCAATATTACTTCCATTGCGGGCTATATGGGATTGCCGTATCGAGGCATTTATTCAGCATCCAAAGGAGCGCTTGAATTGATTACAGAAGCCTTGCGTATGGAAGTGAAATCCTTCGGAGTTCATATTACCAATGTGGCGCCAGGAGATTTTGCAACTAATATTGCTGCAGGAAGATTTCACGCGCCATTAATTAAAGGTTCTGCTTATGAAATCCCTTATGGCACAACGCTTCAAATGATGAACGAACATGTTGATAGTGGTAAAAATCCGAATGAAATGGCTACCAACATTGCCAGTAAAAATCCAAGAGCAACACGCCCCAGTGAATA
>CAZTCG010000127.1:3518-5903 GCA_964612005.1 uncultured Flavobacteriaceae bacterium
AAACCCTAAAGGACATTATAAAATTGGGGCTTTTATGCAAAAATTCTCCATCGTTTTGAAACGAATTCTTCCCGACAAGGTGTACGAGAAAATGTTGATGAATCATTATAAAATTTAATTGCCAAGGGCTAGAAAAAATTATTTTTAAGAAGCATTCATATTAAATTGAAAATTGAAATTGAATTCGTAATTTTGCCAAATAAACACAACTACATATAATTAATAAACTATGAAATTTTTTATTGACACAGCCAATTTAAATGATATCAAAGAAGCGCAAGCTCTTGGAATTCTTGATGGAGTTACTACCAATCCTTCATTAATGGCAAAAGAAGGAATTACCGGAAAAAACAACATCTTAAAGCATTATGTAGACATTTGTAACATCGTTGATGGTGAAGTAAGTGCCGAAGTGAATGCTACCGATTATGAAGGAATGATTAAAGAAGGTGAGGAGTTGGCTGATTTACACGATCAAATTGTAGTGAAAATTCCAATGACAAAAGACGGAATTAAAGCTTGTAAATACTTTTCGGACAAAGGAATCAAAACTAATGTAACTTTAGTTTTTTCTTGTGGGCAAGCGTTATTAGCTGCCAAAGCGGGTGCTACTTTTGTTTCTCCATTTGTTGGTCGATTGGATGATGTTTCTACCGATGGATTGAACTTGATTCAAGAAATTAGAGAAATCTATGACAATTATGGTTACGAAACTCAAATTCTTGCTGCATCAGTTCGTCATACCATGCACATTGTAAACTGTGCTAAAATTGGTGCTGATGTAATGACTGGACCATTATCTGCAATTTTAGGATTGTTGAAACATCCACTTACTGATATAGGATTGGCTCAATTTATTGCTGATTTCGAAAAAGGAAATAAATAAACCCAAATTTACACTTCCTACTTAAAGCGACTTTCATTTGAAAGTCGCTTTTTTTTTAGAAATAATCTGATATGATTAATTGTTTTATTATATGAAGGAATATGTAGGTTGTTTCCTGCTATATTTCTTTAGTAACTTTTTTAAAACGAAATTATTTATTGTATTCATGATATTTTGAATAAATTTTATAAATATTCTTTATTATTTTAATTTTCAATAAAATATTGAAATTGAATTTACCTACATTTAGATAATAAATTTAAAAACTAATTAAAATGAAATATCTTTTTTTGTTATTTTTTATTTGCATGTCAAATATTTATTCTCAAGACGTATTAAATTTCAATAAGAAATTTGTTGAATGTGAGGATAAATGGATTATTTTCGAACCAAATAAGGATAAATCATTTACATTCGGTTTTATCTATATTGATGAACAAGCAGGATTGACATTTAATAGGGAAGGTAAGTTTAGTATTGGTGAAGATAAATTAATTAAAGTCAAAAGATTGAAAGATGCTAATATTAAAATTCGACTTCGTCCTAATGATGTGAAAGTTGCTATTATACCAGAGTCTATGTATAAAGATCTTCAAATAACCAAAAAGCCGGAATGGTTGAAGTATTATAAAACAGATACAACATCAGTAAAAAGATTATTCAGATGGGGATTTATTTACAATGGGTATAATGAATGTTCAAAAGCATTGTCCTATTTAAAGAAAGCTAAGGAAATAGACCCTAAATATGAAGGATTAAATGTTGAACTTGCTTTTTCATATAACTGTTTAAATGATTTTGAAAATGCAATGAAAATTCTTGAAGAAGAAATTATCTTAAAACCAATTGATGCATATGTAAATAAAGAATACATTTATTCAATAACAAAAACTGATGAAATTGACAAAGCAACTAAGCGATATTTTAAAGTATTAAAAACAATTGAAGATCATACCTTTAATGCTGAAAATTCTTTTAATATTATGCAGTATTATTATAAAAAGAAAGATTTGAAGAATTTCAAAACCTGGTATGAAGAATTTAAAAAATGTAAAAACAATAATAAAACGTTAGATGAATATGCTGAGAGGATGGGAAAGGATTTGAAATAAAATTATTTCAAATCTTCTTCAAAATGCACATCAAACAAGTTGGTAAAACCATTTTTTATGGTTTTATCGGCATTAATAATAAGGGTGCGGTGTACTTTGGTAATGGCCCATTTGTTTTTAATATCTTCAAAATTAGCGCAATGCAATTCGGTAATGCCATCAAATTTATATTTAGGCAATAGTTCTTTCCATTTATTTGTATCGGAATCCAGATTTATGGCTATAAAATTATAATTAGGGTATTTTGCTTTAAGTACGAGTACTTTTTTATGAGCAGCAAGTAGGTGAGAGGTCAGTTTTTCAGTCCAAAAGAAAACCACCGAATTTTTGGTAATCACTGCATCAGAAGTAATGGTTTTTCCATTTGGAGTAACTAAGTTAACGGAT
>CAZTCG010000128.1:0-1269 GCA_964612005.1 uncultured Flavobacteriaceae bacterium
TGAAAGAGTTCATGGTGCGCAACACCTACATTTATCCACCGGAGCAATCCATGAAAATCATCGCAGATATTTTTGAGTTTACTTCCAAGAACCTTCCTAAATTCAATTCCATTTCCATTAGCGGTTATCACATGCAGGAAGCAGGCGCCACTGCAGATATTGAATTGGCTTACACACTCGCTGATGGCTTGGAATACATTCGTGCCGGCATAAAAGCCGGAATGGACATTGACAGTTTTGCACCTCGCTTGTCATTTTTCTGGGCAATAGGCATGAACCATTTTATGGAAATTGCCAAGATGCGCGCAGCTCGTATGCTCTGGGCAAAATTGGTGAAACAATTCAATCCAAAGAATCCAAAATCAATGGCGTTGCGCACCCATTGCCAAACCAGTGGATGGAGCTTAACAGAACAAGATCCATTCAACAATGTTACCCGCACCTGTATAGAAGCATTAGCTGCTGCCATGGGGCACACGCAAAGTTTACATACCAATGCGTTGGATGAAGCCATTGCATTGCCTACTGATTTCAGTGCGCGCATTGCACGAAATACTCAGATTATTTTGCAACAGGAAACTGATATTTGTAACGTAGTTGATCCATGGGGCGGTTCTTATTATGTAGAAACCCTAACCAACGAAATTGCCAATAAAGCATGGGCATTAATTCAGGAAGTGGAAGAGTTGGGAGGCATGGCAAAAGCCATAGAAACAGGTATTCCTAAGATGCGCATTGAAGAAGCAGCTGCTCGAAAACAAGCCAGAATTGATAGCGGAAAAGATGTGATAGTTGGTGTGAATAATTACATCACCGATGAAAAATCAAGCATTGAAATTCTGGAAGTGGACAATGCCAAAGTTAGAAATCAGCAGTTGGAACGATTGGCTAAATTAAAAGGAGAAAGAAATTCAGAAGAGGTGCAAAAAGCGCTGGATGCATTGACCAAAGCTGCGCAAAGTGGAAATGGAAATTTATTGGAATTAAGTATTCATGCAGCTCGTGTTCGTGCTTCATTGGGTGAAATTTCTTATGCGTTGGAAAAAGTATTTGGCAGGTATCAGGCAAAAATAAGATCCATTGCCGGAGTATATTCAAAAGAAATAGCTATGAACGAAGATTTTAAAATGGCGCGTCAATTAGCAGATCAATTTGCAGAAATTGATGGTCGCCGACCACGTATTATGATCGCCAAAATGGGACAGGATGGTCACGACCGTGGTGCAAAAGTAATTGCAACCAGTTTTGCCGATTTAGGTTTTGATGTGG
>CAZTCG010000128.1:1279-5874 GCA_964612005.1 uncultured Flavobacteriaceae bacterium
CTCATCGTTTGCAGATATCGGTTTTGACGTTGATATTGGTCCATTGTTTCAAACACCTGCCGAGGCAGCCAAGCAAGCCGTGGAAAACGATATTCATATATTGGGTGTTTCCAGTTTGGCAGCCGGACATAAAACCTTGATTCCGCAAGTGATCGAGGAATTAAAAAAATATGGAAGAGAAGACATTATGGTTGTTGCCGGAGGCGTGATACCACAACAGGATTATGATTTCCTTTTTAAGTCAGGAGTTTCCTTTGTTTTTGGTCCGGGAACCATTATTGCAAAATCTGCCCAGGAAATTTTGAAATTATTGATTGAAAATTCAAAATAGTTTGTATATTTGCCGTCCAAAAAATTAATTACAAATTATGTACGCTATTGTTAACATAGCCGGGCAACAATTTAAAGTGGAACGCGGACAAAAAGTTTACGTTCACCGCCTAAAGGCTAACGAAGGGGCAGATGTTGAATTCGACAATGTATTGTTGATTGATGACAACGGTAAAGTGGCTGTAGGAAGCCCCGCAATTGATGGAGCAAAAGTTGCTGCCTCAGTTGTTCAGCATGTAAGAGGTGATAAAGTTCTTATTTTCAAAAAGAAAAGAAGAAAAACTTATCAGAAGTTAAACGGTCACCGTCAGGATTTAACGCAAATTTTAATTCAGGGAATTCTTAACAAAGGAGAATCTGTGAAAGAAAAATTAGCAATTGTTAAGCCTGATGGAAAACCAACAGCTAAAAAACCTGAATTTAAACCGGTTGTAGCTGAAGTTGCAGAAGCACCTGCTAAAAAAGCACCTGCAAAGAAAGCTGCTCCTAAAAAAGCTGCAGCAAAGAAAACAACTAAAAAGAAAGAAGATTAATAACATTTTAGATTTTTGATTTAAGATTTTTATCTTAAACAACTTCAAAAAATTAAAAATTAAATATCATGGCACATAAGAAAGGTGTAGGTAGTAGTAAAAACGGTCGCGAATCACATAGCAAGCGTTTAGGTGTAAAAATGTTTGGTGGTCAATCTGTAATTGCCGGAAACATTATCGTTCGTCAACGTGGAACAAAACATCATCCTGGTACCAATGTAGGTATTGGTAAAGATCATACTTTGTATGCATTAACTGATGGTGTTGTTGTGTTCAGAAAAAAACGCGACGACAGATCATATGTATCGGTAGTTCCAGCTCAAGCTTAAGGAAACCGATTAGTTATTCGTTGAAAGCCTATCGGGTTAACCGATGGGCTTTTAGTTTTTATATTTTATAATTATTAATGATATATATATGCTTCAAATAAATTTTATCAGAGACAACAAAGAAGAAGTTTTAAATCGTTTGGCAATAAAAAATTTTAAAGATGCCGAAAACATTATCAATAAAATTATTGAATTGGATACCAAACGTAGATCAATTCAAAAAGATAGTGATGATTGCAAAGCGGAGGCAAATAATTTAGCTAAGCAAATTGGCGAATTCATGAAATCAGGTAAAAAAGAGGAAGCAGAAATTATAACAGCAAAAACAACTGATCTTAAAGTAAAGGAAAAAAATTTTGCAGAATCATTAACTGAAACCGAAACTGAAATTCATAAACTACTTGTTCAAGTTCCAAATTTGCCTAATACAAGTGTTCCAAGAGGAAAAACACCTGAAGATAATTTAAATGTATTTGAGTATGGATCTATTCCTACATTACATGAAAAAGCCCAACCACATTGGGAATTGGCTGCTAAATACGATTTGATTGATTTTGAATTGGGCGTAAAGTTAACCGGAGCAGGTTTCCCTGTTTATAAAGGCAAAGGTGCTCGATTGCAACGCGCTTTGTTAAATTTCTTTTTAGATAAAGCAACTGCAGCAGGTTCTCTTGAAGTTGAAGACAGTGGTTTTGGCACCGGACAATTGCCGGATAAAGAAGGTCAAATGTATCATGTAACGGTTGATAATTTATATTTAATTCCAACTGCTGAAGTTCCAATTACTAATATTTACCGTGATGTAATTTTGAAAGAAACTGATTTGCCAATTAAAAATTGTGGATACACGCCTTGTTTCAGAAGAGAGGCGGGGAGCTATGGCAAAGATGTACGTGGTTTAAATCGTCTTCACCAGTTTGATAAGGTAGAAATTGTTCAAATTGCACATCCGGATAAATCATATGCTATTTTAGAAGAAATGCGCGAATATGTTGCTGGCTTATTAAAAGATCTTGAATTGCCCTTCCGTACATTAAAATTATGTGGTGGTGATATGAGTTTTGCTTCTGCACTAACTTATGATATGGAAGTTTACAGTGCTGCTCAACAAAGGTGGTTAGAAGTAAGTTCTGTCTCTAACTTTGAAAGTTTCCAAACTAATCGTTTAAAATGTCGTTTCAAAGCTGCAGATGGAAAAACTACATTAGCGCATAGTTTAAATGGAAGTGCATTGGCTTTCCCAAGAATTCTCGCATCTATTTTAGAAAATAACCAAACTCCTGAGGGTATTAAAATTCCAAAAGTATTGATTCCATATGCAGGCTTTGATTTGATTAACTAATAATATAATTGTAGTCGTTTTATATATTCTAACATGTACTTTTTATTAACTAAAAATAGATACCTGCTTTTTTTAACGGCAGCATTGTTTTTATATGTTAATATTAATGCTCAGATAGTTCAGGCTAGCTTTAAAGAGAATGCCGGTCAATTGATAAAATTCGGTGTTTTTAATGGGTTTCAATCTAAAAATATTGATAGCTCATATGCTGATTCTAAAGGAGATGTATCATTTAAATTTACTATCGACAAACCTGGAATTGCTTATTTAATTACTGCAGAAAATAAACCCTATTTTTTAATTTTAGAAAAAGGGGAAAGCATAAAACTAGAGGGAGAAAATTTAACTTTTTCTGAGTCGGTAATAATAAAAGAAGGTAAACAAAATCAGCTGTTTTCTAAATATGCAAAGGAACATCCTCGTCGTGAACAGGCATTGAGTGCATGGGTATATTTACAGAAAATTTACACTTCAGATTCACTTTTCAGTATTCAATCTGTTCCAAAGAATTCCATTCAATCTGAAATGAATCGTATTAAGGAAGAAGATAAAAATTACCTTGCCAAACTAGATCCTAAAAGTTATTTGTATTGGTATTTGCCTACACGTAGATTAGTTAGTGATGTATCTACAATTGCTCAATACCGAACCGAAGAAATCCCTGCTACAATTGATGGTTTCAGAAATTTAGATTATACAGATGATCGTTTATACAAGAGTGGTTTATTGCGAGATGCAATTGATAGTCATTTTTGGTTGCTCGAAAATTGCGGTAAACCTTTGGATTCAGTTTATGAGGAAATGAAATCATCAATAGATGCCATGATGAAATTTCTTATAAGAGATGAAAAAAAGCTAAATGAAATCACCGACTATTTGTTTGATTTATTGGAAAAGCATAGCTTATTTAAAGCTTCTGAGTATTTGGCATTAAAAGTTTTAAATGATAATAGTTGTACTATCAATAGCGATCTATCTAAACAATTAGAAACCTATCGGGCAATGAAAAAAGGTAATAGTGCATCCGATTTTAATTTCCCCTCTGATACTTATTTTCCGGCTTATGAATCAAACAAATTACCTAAAAAGTTATCCGATTTAAAAAGTAAATATACTCTGATGGTTTTTGGCGCAAGCTGGTGTCCAAAATGCAATCAGGAAATTCCTGAGATTTCAAGCTTGTATTCCAAATGGAAAAATAGTGAAGTAGAGGTAGTATTTGTTTCGTTGGATGAAACAAAAGAAGCTTTTTCAGGTTTTGCTTCACGTTTCCCCTTTATTAGTACCTGCGATTTTAAAAAATGGAAGAGTCCGATAGTGGAATCGTATTATGTTTTTGGAACCCCAACCATGTTTTTATTAGATCATAAAAGAGAAATTATTCTCAGACCAATATCGGTTAAACAAGTTGATGCCTGGGTAGATTGGTTTTTGTTAAAGACGAAGTAGATTTTAATTTCTACCCTGCATTAAGGTTGAAAAACCTCCAACCAAAAACTTAAAACAAGAAACAATCAAACAAGAATCACCCAAACCCTCTTGTCTTTTTCCTTTTAACTTTTATCTCAACCAACCAGAAACCTCAAACAATCAAACAAGAAACTTCAAACCCTCTTGACTTTCTTCTTTTAACTCTTTCCTTTAACATCAAATAACCTTGTTGTTTTATTTCAAACTTTTGATTTATAATTTGATGAAAAAAAACTAAATTTTTGTTAATATTTTACTTAATTTAGATTCCTATTTTAATGCCTAAGAAACTATTGAAAATAAGTAGTTTTTTTATTTGTTATTTTATTAAGAGTGAAAAAAAAACTAACATGTATTTTAATTTTTCTGTCGCTAATTATTGGCTTTAACCTTTATGCTCAAACCCCTGTAAATTGCCCTGGTGACAGTGTTTATTTAGAACTTCCAATTTATTCAGGATCTATTCAATGGCAGGAGTCAACAGATACAATTACGTGGATAAATATAAGTGGGGCAACTTATCAGCCTTATGGGTTTGTTTTTACAGGTTCAAAATTTTACCGTGCAATGGTAACAGCAAGTGGTTGCGGT
>CAZTCG010000129.1:0-850 GCA_964612005.1 uncultured Flavobacteriaceae bacterium
ATTAGTGCTTTATTCCCACATAGTAAAACACAAGCTAAATCGTGAAACCCAACAGCAGGAATATTACCCGCCATAATAATAGCAATGGTTTTTGGATTTTTATTTTCAATTACTGAATCTTTTAACTGATTAAGAAATTTTGGATCAATAAGTTTTGTAATACCGTAAATGGATTTTCTTACGTTTTCATTAGTAAACCAACCATTGTAGGTATAACTTTCATTAATCTTTTTATTTAATAGCTCATACCATGTTTTTCTAGGATTATTATCATTGTTTAAGAAATCCTGCAGAAAAACCGATAAGATTTCAAATGATTGTATACGTTGTTCTAAGTTCATTTCTTTACTATATTTGCGCCGATTTACAAAATTACTAAAATGGCAATCAAAATTACCGACGAATGTATTAATTGTGGAGCATGCGAACCTGAATGTCCAAATAATGCAATTTATGAAGGAGGAGCAGAATGGCGTTTCGCTGATGGAACATCAATAAATGGTATGTTTCATGGAAAAAATAGCGGCGTTGATGTAGATGCTAATGATCCGCAGGTACCAAAATCAATGGATGTTTATTACATTGTTACTGATAAATGTACTGAGTGTGTAGGTTTTCATGACGAACCACAATGTGCTGCGGTTTGCCCGGTAGATTGTTGCGTGGATGATCCTGAATTTAGAGAGACTAAGGAGGATTTATTGGCTAAAAAAGCCAGTATGCATCTTTAATATTCTATTCTTTTAATAATCCAATAGAAAGCACCTTTATTTTACGTTCTACACCTGCATTAGGACTGTAAACTGAGTTTCTTTTATCTTTTAAATCATCACTTACTTTACTTCCAGTT
>CAZTCG010000129.1:860-1313 GCA_964612005.1 uncultured Flavobacteriaceae bacterium
TCCTTCATTGTTATTTTTATTGTTTATGTATTTTGCAAATTCACCATTATTATATTCTTTAAAATAGTTTTCCACACTTGAAACTCTTCTTTTTGCTAAATGAATATTGTAATTGGTAGTAGCTAAAGGACTACAAAAACCTTTTAATGTAATTTTAACTTTTTGGCCTTTTTTCATTACCTGTTTTAAAAGAACAGCAAATCTTTCTAAATTCATCATCCCCGCGTCAACACTATCTCTAAAAAACAAATTCAACTCTTTTATTGCATTTTCCTTATCGTTACCAGTTAAATTTTTAGGGAACTCGCTATAATAGTCTTTTTGAACCGCTTTGTATTCGTTATACGTAGTCTGATAATTTTTTTCCGTTTTATTTGAATTAGATTTCGGATTAGGTTCATCATTATGAAAATACAAGGTAAGTGGTAATAATTTTTTGATTGAATTAAGAGC
>CAZTCG010000129.1:1323-5484 GCA_964612005.1 uncultured Flavobacteriaceae bacterium
ATCTAAAAATATCATTACAACAACTTTGTTTAACTTCAAAGTAGGAGCCTGCACGATTTGATGACAAATAAGCAATGTTTTTTTTGCTATTTATGGTAAAGTAAATATCATTTAAAGGAGAATTAATAGGATAGCCAGCATTTTCAGGCTCCATAAATTCATTATTTTTAAAAGTAGATTTAAAAATATCAAAGCCACCCAAACCTTTATGAAAGGTAGAACTAAAAAATAATTGTTCTAATTCTTCTACATAAAATGGAGTAATTTCGTCGTCTGAAGTGTTTACTTTTTTTCCTGCATTCACAGCCTCGCCATAGGTTCCATCTTTATTTATCTTTGAGTACCAAATGTCCTGACCTCCCATTCCACCTTTTCTGTCGGAAGAAAAAAACAGGTATTCCTCCCCATTTATGATTCCAATGTTAGGTTGCGTATTATTAGAGCCTTGAAGATTTACTTGAGAAGGTAACACTTTCAGTTTTGACCATTTATTATTTGAAAAATTTGACTCTAAAATTTCGCACTGAAAATTACTTGAGTTAATTTGTTTACATCTTGAGATATAAATTTTTGTAAAGCTTTCGTTAAAACATGTATTAGCATTATGAATTCCTTTTTCATTAAATAAAGTATCCAATTCCTGAGCAGGAGTAAAAAGTTTATTGTCTTGATGTGATAAATACAACTTATTAAAATTTAAGTTATTTTCTTTGTCTTTATCGTTAGAGAAACGTAAAGATGAAAAATACAATGTAGTATCTAACTCAATAGGTGCATATTCTGATAGTTTACTATTAATGTTAGTATCCAAATGTTCTACATTATATTCTAATGGCTGACTAATTAATTTTTTTGAAAAATCACATGCTTCTACTTCAGTTTTAGCCCTTACAACTAATTTTTTAATATCAGCATCTTTTGATTTTTTATTTTTCTCTTCAAACTCCAAAAACATTGCTTTGGCTTCATCATATTTTCCTTCACTTTTTAAAATACTTGCTAACCGATAAGCTGTTTCTGGATATTTACTTTCTTTATCCAACAGATAAACTTTTTTATACCAGTAATCAGCTACAACAATATCTAAATTATATCGAGAAGCTTCTGCATGTTTATACATAAACTCTAATTTTGAAGAATCACGTTGTAGTATTTGTGCATAAAGCTGTTCAGCAAAATAATAGTTTTTATCTTTCATTGCTAAATCAGCCTGTTCAATCAATTTTTTTGTTGGCTGAGCAAATGCAATGCAACTAATAAAAATAAAAAAGAAAAATATATTGTTTGTTTTCATAATTGGCTCTATTAAAACAAATGTAATAATTTTTTAATGGTAGTAAATATAATTTACACAAGTGGTTTAGGATAGTTTAAAAGGTATTTTATTCTGTGGATTTCCATTAATTATTAATTGAAAATAATGAATTCCAGAATTTAATTTCCTTGTAGAAAAATGTTTGAGCAGTTGTTTTTTGGTAACTTGGATTAACTCATCTTTTTGAGCATTAACCATTTTTAATTTGAACGTTTTTTTAGTATGAAGTCCCTTTTGTTTCAAATAAAAAATCGAATAGTCGATTACCAGTTTTTGCTCCATATTGGAAACAAAAGAACAATCAAATGTTAGGTAATCACCAATTTTAATGTTATCATTTTTTAAGGTACATTTAAAATTAGAAATTTTTGCCGAACTCCTCACACCAATCAATGCTAGCATTTTTGAATTACCTTGTTTAATTAGATTTCTTCCGGCATGTTTAATAATCCAATTGGTATGAGTTGGTTTAGAATCCCATTTTTTGATAATCTCAAAAAAAGCAGCTGTATTGTCTTTAGTAATGTCATTTAAATGATTGGCGACCGATTTTTTCACATACAATTCATCATCATTTTTTAGGGTACTTAAAATTGGTTCGGTTAAAAAGGGATTTTCAATTACTTTATCTAGTTTAAACGACCAAGGTAAACGCGGGCGCGAACCTTCGGATGCTAACCTTCTCACATGTGTATTTTTGTCAGAAGCCCATTTTTTCATTTCATGAAGCGTGGCATGAAAATCAGATTTTAAATACACCCTTATTGCAAATTCGGATGTTCCAAATGAAGTGAAAAATTTAAGTGCATCAAGAGAAGCTTTAACATCTGATAATCCATATAATCCTACATAATCCGGAAAAATAATGGTTGTATATCCCGGTTTCATTAATGAAATGGTATTCTTGAAAACTTCAATTGTTTTAGAATAATTTTCAGGCATAAATAAATGCAACGTTTCAGTAATCTTCCGCATGCGCTGATTTAAACTTAAATCGAAAAATTCTGAGTTTTCAACTGATTTTACAAATTTTACAGAATCAAAAACCGGATAATTTTTTTTAATCAGAAATGCTAATTCTTTGATGAAATTTGAATTAAACATCTCTTTAAGCGGTTCCATTGCTCATTGTTTTGATTTTATTGAGAGATTTAAATAAGCATATTGTACCTGAACTATTAAAATTCTAATTTAACAAGGTATTTTCCTTCTAAAACAGGAATAACAGGAGCCGTGTTGGGCATTAAGCAATAACGAATATCTTTTTTCAAATTCATTTTTACCAATCGTTCTTTGTGGGATGCCCGATTTAAAAACTTCATCGGATCTTTTTCTGCCATTTGATAGAGGTAATTCAAAGCCAGACAACCATCACCTAATTTGTAATCCGGGTTCATTTGTAGTAATTTGGTTGTTACTGCACCTGCAAACAATGAATCTTCCAGATTAAATTTATTTTTCCAACCTGAACAAAGCAATAAAATATTTCGCTGTTGCTGGTTCAACCAATTGCATAAAACATCTATATTTAAAAATGAACCAATAACTACTTTATATGAATCGCGTGCAGCATAAATGGCTTGTGTGCCGTTTGTAGTTGTAAGCGCAATGGTTTTACCATTTACATGTTCGCCCATGTAATCATAGGGCGAATTACCAAAATCAAAACCATCCAGTTTAATAGCATCACGCTCTGCCCCAGCTAAAAAACCTTGTTTTTTATATTCTAATGCTTCCTCAACTTTAGACACAGGAATCATTCGCTCCGCACCATGGTGAAATGCCACACAAATTGCAGAAGTTGCGCGTAAAACATCAATAATAACTACAATATTGTTTTTGTCCTCGTAGGTTGAATAGAGCGCAGGTGAGAAACAAGCTTCAATGTGTATTTTTTTCGATTCGTTCAAAATAAAAGAAAATTATGCTTTTAAGAAAGGTACTTTAACTACTTTAGCTTTGATTGCTTTGTCTCGTATTTTAATATAAATTTCAGAATCAGCTTTAGAATTTGCAGTAGTTACATAACCCATTCCAATGGCTTTATTTAAACTTGGTGATTGAGTACCTGAAGTTACTTTTCCAATAATTGTTCCTGCTGCATCACAAATTTCATAATCGTGACGTGGAATGCCTCTATCAATCATTTCGAAACCAACCAATTTTTTCTGCAATCCGGTTTCCTTTAACTTTAGCATTACCTCTTTATCTATAAACTCTTTTGTAAACTTAGTAATCCATCCTAAGCCTGCTTCCAAAGGTGATGTACTGTCATTTATTTCATTACCGTATAAGCAAAAGCCCATTTCTAATCGTAGTGTATCGCGAGCACCTAGACCAATAGGTTTAATGCCGAATTCATTTCCTGCATTAAAAATATCATCCCACATTTTTTCTGCATGCTCATTATCAAAATACAATTCAAACCCACCAGCTCCTGTATAACCAGTGTTTGAAATAATAACATTCTCAATGCCATTGAATTTTGCTTTTCTGAATTCGTAATACGGAATTTCAGAAAGATTAATATCAGTTAATTTCTGAAGTGTAGCAGTTGCTTTTGGACCCTGAATAGCCAATAAAGAGGTACGATCAGAAATATCCTTCATTTCTACTCCGAAAGAATTATGGCTACTAATCCAATTCCAATCTTTTTCAATATTGGAAGCATTAACAACTAACATGTAAGTAATTTCATCAATTTTATAAACAATTAAATCATCAACAATTCCACCTTTGCCATTTGGCAAGCATGAATATTGTGCTTTACCATTAAATAATGTTGCAGCATCGTTACTTGTAACTTTCTGTATTAAATAAATAGCTTTTTCACCTTTTAAAATAAA
>CAZTCG010000129.1:5494-5864 GCA_964612005.1 uncultured Flavobacteriaceae bacterium
CTCGCCCATGTGGCTTACGTCAAAAACACCTACACTGTTTCTTACTGTAAGATGTTCATCGTTTAATCCGCTGTACGAAACAGGCATGTTATAACCTGCAAAATCAACCATTTTTGCACCAAGTGAAATATGTTTTTGAGTTAAAGCTGTTGTTTTCATTAATTAAGTTTTAAATATGTTAAAAATAAAAAGGCTTACAAAAGTAAGCCTTCTCATGAATAAAAAAAATGTGTTTATTTCTTTTGCGAATCTGCATAGCCAAATACTTTTTTAAGTAATTCGCTCATTCGCAAAGCAGGATCTTTTCTGATTTTAGCTTCTTCTTCTCTGATTAATTTAAACAAACCTTGAGCAGCTAATTGAGTAACGT
>CAZTCG010000130.1:0-5840 GCA_964612005.1 uncultured Flavobacteriaceae bacterium
TTTTCATTGATAAAATTATTAGGGTACAATTAAAAAATAATATTTATTTATCTTCTACTTTTGTTCGCTTCGCATAGATTTTTGCGCAGCAAAACCACGCAATGGTGAGTGAATAAATTTAATAACACAAAGTTTTTTAATGTTTTACTGTATATAACTTGCATTTGTTTTTAAAAATTAAAGTTTAATAGTATCACTAACAAAAACTTAATTATTTGTAATTAGACCCTAATTACCCATTCAACTGATTCCAGATTAAATCTTTCAGCTCCTGCAAGTTTTGTTGTGTGTGGGATGAAAAAAACACAAAAGGAATTCTGTTTTTACCTTTCATACATTTACTTAAATCTTTACGAATCATTTCTTCTAATTCATCATCTATTAAATCGCGTTTAGATATGCCCAGAATTCTTTTTTTATCTAATAACTCTGGGTTATATTTTTTCAATTCGTTCAGTAAAATTTTATATTCCTGAAAAATATCAGTTGAATCTGCATTTACCAAAAACAACAATGTTGAATTACGTTCGATATGACGAAGAAATCTAAACCCTAATCCTTTTCCTTCACTGGCACCTTCAATAATTCCAGGTATATCGGCCATGATAAAGGTTTTGTAATCGTAATATTTTACAATACCTAATTGTGGTGTAAGTGTTGTAAACGGATAATTGGCAAGTTCTGGTTTTGCAGCAGATAATACAGAAAGTAATGTTGATTTGCCGGCATTTGGAAAACCCACGAGGCCTACATCAGCCAACACTTTTAGTTCAAGTATTTTCCATTCATTCAATCCTTCTTCACCCGGCTGTGCAAATCGTGGTGTTTGAAAAGTAGCCGATTTAAAATGATGATTCCCTAAACCACCTCTACCTCCTTTTACTAAAATAAATTCCTGGCCGTCTTCATTAATCTCACAAATAAATTCACCCGTTTCAGCATCTTTTGCAATTGTACCCAAAGGGACTTCTAAAATTTCATCTTTCCCTTGCTTACCACTGCATAAAGCACTTCCTCCACCTTCTCCATTTTCAGCAATAACATGTTTTCTATATTTAAGATGTAGTAAAGTCCAAAGCTGCTTGTTACCACGTAAAATGATATGGCCGCCTCGTCCACCATCTCCACCATCCGGACCGCCTTTAGGAATAAATTTTTCTCTGCGTAAATGCGCAGAGCCTGCACCACCCTTTCCGGAGCGACAACATATTTTTACGTAATCAACAAAATTATTTTCCATATTAAAAAAATAAAGTCCAAAGCTCAGGATTGTACCTTCATCTTTGGACTTAAAATGAGTGTATTAGGTGTTATTTATTTTTCTTTTTAGCAACTGCTTTTTTTACAATTGTTTTTTTAATGGGCTTTTTAACAACTACTTTTTTGGTAGCAACTTTTTTAACCGCTTTTTTTACCGGTTTTGGAGTCACTTTTTTTGTTGTAACCTTCTTAACAACTTTTGCTGTTTTTTTTACTGTAGTTTTTTTAGGCGCAGTTTTTTTTGCAACAGCTTTCTTTACTTGTTTTTTAGATTTCGCTAAAGTTGTTGTTAGTGTTTTTTTAGTTGATTTTACTACTTTTTTTTCAGTTTTTTTTGTTTCTTTTTTTAAACTAACTGCTTTTTTTGGAGCTACTTTTTTCACCTCTTTTTTCGCTTTAGGTGCAATAGCTTTTTTACCGGCTTTTTTAAATGAATGTTTATCATTTAAATCAACATCTGCTATTGTTGGGATGCCATCCGGTTCAATCACTTTAACTTTTGTTTTGTTATCTATAGTAGCACATAATAAATCAAAAATCTGGTCTATACTACCAATCCCGTAAACCGAATGAAATTTACCTTGAGCTGCGTAATAGCTTTTTAATGGTGCAGTTTTATTATTGTATTCCTTAATTCTGTTTTTAATAATGTCTTCATTCTGATCATCTGCTCTACCCGACTCATGACCTCTAACCAATAATCTTCTAGTTAATTCCACATTGTCTACTTCCAATGCAATCATCATTGAAATAGCTGTATTTTTTTGAGTTAGCAATACATCCAACGCTTCTGCCTGAGCTGTTGTACGAGGAAAACCATCGAATATAAATCCATTTGCATTTGGATTAGCATTAAGTTTATTTCCTATCATTCCAATTACAATTTCATCAGATACTAAATCTCCTCTATCCATAATGTTCTTGGCTTTTAACCCAAGTTCTGTGCCGTGAGCAATTTCTGCGCGTAACAAATCACCTGTAGAAAGATGAATTAATCCATACTGATCAATTAATTTTTTCGCTTGAGTTCCTTTTCCTGCACCCGGAGGACCAAATAAAACAATGTTTAACATGAATGAATAATTTTAATGCAAAAATAATTTTTTTATTGAAAGCTATTACTTGTTGAGTACATAAATATCTTTTAGGTTTCTTCCAAACCCATCGTAATCTAATCCGTATCCAACAACAAAATCATTGGGAATATTAATTCCGGTGTAATTAACCGGAATCTTTTTTTTATAAGAATCAGGTTTAAAAAGTAACGAAGCTACTTTTACACTTTTTAATTTTTCAAGTGTTACGCCTGTATCCACAATATCTTCCAAGATAACAACATGCCTATTTTTTATATCTTCTGAAAGACCTATAATTTCATTTACTTCACCACTACTTTGTGTGCCATGATAAGATGCTAATTTGATGAAAGATATTTCGCAAGGGAAATTTATTTCTTTTAATAAGGCAGCAGCAAACATAAAAGAGCCATTTAATACAACCAGGAAAATAGGATTTAGTTCAAACATATCATGATTGATTTTTTCTGCCATTGACTTAATAGCACTATTAATCTTGTTTTCCTCAATATAAGGTTTAAACTCTTTGTCTTTTATGGTAATTGTTTCCATCGAATAACAAATGTAATAATTTTGAATTTGTATTTATTAGATGACTAAAATAGTTTTATTTCCTCAAAATCATTTCATCGAATGATAAAACTAACTGCTACAACTTCATTTTAAGATTTGTTTTGCATGAAAAAAAATGAAAAAACAAATTTTCTTATTTGCATCGCTGCTATCAATTACTGCATGCAATCAGCAAACAAAAAAAAATGAAACTAATCCTTTGCAAAATGAAAAGGATTCTTTACAAGCATTATTAAATGAGCGAGATTCAACCCTTTCGGCATACATGATGTCGTTTATGGATATTGAACAAACACTTGATTCTATAAATACACGACAAAAGAATATTTATATACGAACCGAAGGAGAACCAGAAGTAAGTTTCACTATTGTAGATGAAATTAATAAAGAAATTAGAGCAATTAATCAGTTAATCGATAAGAATAGCAAAAAAATAAGTTTACTAAATAATGAAATTAAAAAATCAGGTGGTAATAATAAAAAACTCGAAGACATGATTACTCAGCTAAATCAGCAAATCATTACTAAACAAGATGAACTTGCATTTTTAAATTCGAAATTAAACAGCATGAACATAAAAGTGTTTCAGTTACAAACCACCATTAGCTTATTAAATGCCCAGAATGAGGCGCAAAATGCAATAATTGAAAAAAACAAAGAAGCCTTACATCGCGCTTTCTATATTGTAGGTACTTCAAAAGATTTACAAAAAGAAAAAATAATTGATAAAAAAGGAGGTTTACTTGGAATGGGTAAAACACAAGAGTTAAGTAATGATTTTGATGGGACAAAATTTATTAAAGTTGATTATTCTCAACTGAACAACATTCCGGTAAACTGTAAAAAAGTACAGATTATCACTACACATCCATCAGATTCATATAGAATGGTGCGCGAAAACGGTTTGGTGAAAGACATTATAATTACAGATGCTGATGAATTCTGGAAAGCATCGAAATATTTAGTAATTGTAAAAAACTCCTGATTGAAGTAAACTATCACCGATACTGGAATTCAGGTTGAATTGATATTTAACCTGAATTTTTTGTTTTTCTGAAATCAAAATGAAAAGTGATTTTTTAATCCATTTCTAAGATTTTAATTAATTTTAGTTCGTGAAAAATAAATTACTGTTAGTTTTAACTCTCCTAGTTGCTTTTATCTTTTCAACAAGAGCACAGTCAGATGATATTGTGTTAATAACTCCGGATCAATATGTAAAATGCATCAGTAACCCAACATTTAATTTTACCAATGGAACAATAAAACAATGTGATACCATTGGCGTGAATGCTGTTCGATACGAATATTGGAATTTTGGTGACCATTGGAATTTAGGATATGATTCAATTATAAATTGGACTGCTTGGTTTACTCCAAACACTTATGCTGTTACCTATCCTGCACCGGGAAATTATGATGTAATTTTAATTGATAGCAGTTCCTGTGGAAAAAGTACTACAAACTTAACAGTAACATTGATTAACAATCCGGTTGCTGACTTAAATGTTGTAAATCCATTAGCCTGTAAAAATACAGACTTGTTAATTAACAATACTAGTTCAAGTGGGTACTCCTATCAGTTAAACTCGGGCGCAGATGCAATTTATAGTTCTGCCGTTTTAGGCAACAACTCAATTAATTACGATACTTCAGGTATTTTTAATGTTTCCATAGTAGCATTTTTTATTGGTGCAGATACCTCCTGTTTTGACACAACTAGTTTTAGTATTACAATTTTAGAATTGCCCCAAACTGCATTTACATATACCTTAAGTAGTTATTGTGATAATGCAACAGCACAATTTACAGATGCCTCTGCTGCTGGTATAAGTTGGGCATGGAATTTTGGAAACGGTTCAACTGCAGCTACACAAGTAGTTCAACAACAAAATTACACTTCAGGTGCTTATCCGGTAAGTTTAACAGTAACTGATGCAAACAACTGTCAAAATACATTTACCGATACCATAAAAATATATACTTCACCCGATGCTAATTTTTCAGGAACAAATAGCTGTTTTAATTCACTAAATCTATTTACCGATCAATCAACAATTACTGGGTTAGATTTGATACAGCAATGGTCATGGAGTTTTGGAGATGGCACTAGTTCATCCATTCAAAACACTACTCATCAATATCCTGCTCCTGGAAATTACCAGGTGAAATTAAAAATCAATTCAACGTATTGTTCAGACAGTATTACACAAAGTATAGAAGTTTATCCTTTGCCAAATCCTAATTTCACTTTCAATCCTAATTCGGGTTGTGCGCCATTAGCTGTTACATTTACCAATACAAGTTCAGGGGCAACATTTTACAATTGGAATTTTGGAGATGGAGTCATTTCAACTACTGCTAATCCTAATCACAATTACCTACTAACCCTATCTGATACTGTTTATCAGATAAAATTGATTGCTGAAAATTCTTTTAGTTGCAGAGATAGCATAAGCAATTCGATTAGTATTTCTGGTAAACCACTTGCTAATTTTAGTGTTTTACAAGATACCATTTGCTCGGGGAGTTCTGTTGTTTTTACTAATCTTTCTCAGGGATATAATTCATCTTTTTGGGATTTGGGCAATAGTACAACATCAACATTAAATGCACCAATATTAATTTACTCCAACCCATCTACAACACAAAATCAAGTAAATCAAATCCGCTTAATTGTTGAAAATACAGCCAACTGCAAGGATACGTTTGAATTGAATTTAGTTGTACTGCCAATTGTTAATGCAGATTTTAGTGTAGATACCTTATTTTGTTCCAACGAAACTGCATTTTTCACAAATAGCTCCACAGGCGCAACAAATTATAACTGGAGTTTTGGAGATGGAACTTTAAGTACAACAATTAACCCAAGTCACAATTTTCAAAATTTCGGAACCACTCAACTACCCTATCCGGTTAAACTAGTTGCAA
>CAZTCG010000131.1:0-5464 GCA_964612005.1 uncultured Flavobacteriaceae bacterium
TAACTTTCTTTGGGAAAATATTATAGAGCAAACTATAAAAAAAATAAATGTTGTAATATCCGCAAATAAAAAGCCCTGATTTTATTAAAAATCAGGGCTTTTTTGAAACTAACTAAAACTAATTATTTCTTTTTTCCACCTTTAGCAGCAGCTTCAGCTTTAGCAATTGAATCAGCAGCAGCAGCAGCAGCTAATGAATCAGCAGCAGCTTTCTCAACAGCAGCAATTGAATCAGCTTTAGCAGCGTTAGCTAATGAATCAGCTAATGCAACAGCAGCGATTGAATCAGCTTTAGCTTTTTCAGCAGCTTCTAATTCTTCTTTAGATGGACCACATGCTACGAATGTTGCAGTTAAAGCAGCAACAGCGATTAAAGATAATACTTTTTTCATTTTGTTTTCTAGTTTTTTAAATTTGCTGCAAATGTATACTTTTTTTCAAT
This sequence comes from uncultured Flavobacteriaceae bacterium, assembly GCA_964612005.1. Classification (GTDB taxonomy): domain Bacteria; phylum Bacteroidota; class Bacteroidia; order B-17B0; family Aurantibacillaceae; genus JADJDM01. The sequence goes on from CAZTCG010000131.1 coordinate 443, forward strand.
TCAACAAACAAAAATGTGAAAATATTTAAAATTTGTAAAATTTCTTAATCAACGTTGAACTTCTGTCTCTTATTAGTTTCTTTTAAATAAACAGAATTTCAAATAAACTCATACGACATTATCTTTCTTTTTACCAATATAAAATGATTACACTCAAATTACCTTTTGGGACTAGCTTAAATTAATTATTGGTTATATTTGCCTTTAATCACAAAATCATGCGTTTTACTAAATTTTCTATTCAACTTATTTGTTTTTTAGTCCTGTATTTCAATTTTCAGGTTTTAAGATCACAGCAATCACCCTCTCAAAAACAAACAGCTGTTTTATTTACTAATGCAACTATTCATACTGGTAAAGGTGATGTGCTTAAAAATGCAGCAATTGGGTTTAATGGTGGAAAAATTAATTTCTTACTTAGTTCAGATGAGTTACAACGCGTAAAAATTAATAGAACTGAATTTGACACTGTAATTGACTTAAACGGTAAAAAAGTTTATCCTGCATTTATAGCACCTAATTCAACGCTTGGCTTAAATGAAGTAGATGCGGTTCGCGCTACACAGGATTTTGCAGAAACAGGAATTTATAATCCGCATGTGCGTTCGATTATTGCATATAATACTGATAGTAAAGTTACTCCAACTGTAAAAAGTAATGGTGTGCTTTATGCTCAAATCACTCCCCGTGATGGAATTATAAGTGGTAAATCAAGTGTTGTACATTTTAACGCATGGAATTGGGAAGATGCTGTGGTAAAAATGGATGATGGTATTCACCTCAACTTCCCATCCCTACTTCAACGCTCTGGCTGGTGGGCTGAGCCTGAAGCATCCTCAACAAATAGCAAATATGACGAGCAACTTAACGAATTAAAACAATTTTTTAACGATGCGTCATATTATTCAAAATCAAACGAACATCCCGAAAAAAATTTACGATTGGAAGCAATGCAATGCGTTTTCAATGGAACAGCAAATTTATATGTTCATGCAGATTATGTAAAAGATATTATTGCTGCTATTCAATTTTTAAAATCATGTAATATAGCAAAAATTGTTTTAGTTGGCGGAAAGGACTCTTGGAAAATTACAGGCCTTTTAAAACAAAATCGTATATCCGTAATGCTTAATCGCGTACACGATTTGCCCAATTTGGAACAGGATGATATTGATTTACCTTATAAACTTCCTTACCTATTGCAAAAAGACAGTGTATTATTCTGCCTCCAAAATCAAGGAGACATGGAAGGAATGAATACCCGCAATCTTCCATTCCTTGCAGGTACTGCATGCGCCTATGGTTTAACCAAAGAACAAGCTTTGGCATCTATTAGCTACAACGCAGCAAAAATTTTAGGTGTAGATGATAAAATAGGAAGTTTAGAAATTGGCAAACAGGCATCTTTTATTATTTCTAAAGGCGATGTGTTGGATATGAAAACTAGCGTAATAGAACATGCATTTATAGATGGAAGAATGATTGATTTAGATAATCATCAAAAACAATTGTTTAAAAAATACTCCAACAAATACAATCTAAACGAAAAATAAGTTTCAATGAATGTTTTAATTTTAGGATCAGGTGGAAGAGAACATGCATTTGCCTGGAAAATTGCTCAAAGTAAACAACTCGAAAACCTTTATATAGCACCAGGTAACGCCGGAACTGCCAATTGCGGCACCAATATAAATATTAGTCCAACAGATTTTGAAGCGATTAAACAACTAGTGTGGGAAAAAGATATTGACTTAGTACTTGTTGGCCCTGAAGATCCTCTTGTAAAAGGTGTTCATGATTTCTTTTTAGCAGATGAAGTATTGAGAGAAATCCCAGTAATTGGTCCGAAAAAAGACGGAGCAATCTTAGAAGGCAGTAAAGATTTTTCAAAGGCATTTATGTTCAGGCATGGCATTCCTACAGCTGTTTACCAAACTTTTAATAGTAGTACTATTGGTGATGCACCGGCATTTCTTGATACAATGAAAGCTCCATATGTATTAAAAGCAGATGGGCTTGCGGCTGGAAAAGGGGTGCTTATTTTAAATGATTTAGAAGAGGCAAAAAAAGAATTGAATGCCATGATTAATGATGCTAAATTTGGTGATGCCAGTTCAAGAGTTGTTATTGAAGAATATTTGCATGGAATTGAACTTTCTGTTTTTGTATTAACAGATGGCAAATCATACAAAATTTTACCTGCCGCAAAAGATTACAAACGCATTGGAGTAGGAGATACCGGATTAAACACGGGAGGTATGGGCGCAATTAGTCCGGTACCATTTGCGGATGATATTTTTCTGAAAAAAGTGGAAGATCAAATTGTAAAACCAACCATATCCGGTTTAGTAAAAGAGAATATTGATTACAGAGGGTTTATTTTTATCGGCTTAATGAATTGCGATGGTGAACCAAAAGTAATTGAATACAATTGTCGCATGGGAGATCCGGAAACAGAAGTTGTAATTCCTCGAATAAAATCTGATTTATTGGATTTATTATCGGCTGTTGCCAACCAAGAATTACATAATAGCAATTTTGAAATTGATGACCGTGTAGCTGCAACAGTTATGTTGGTTGCCGGCGGTTATCCTGAGGATTATGAAAAAGGAAACATTATTACCGGGTTGGAAAATGTAGAAGGAAGCATAGCTTTTCATGCTGGTACAAAACAAAGCGGAAACGATGTTTTAACCAACGGAGGAAGATTAATTGCAGTTACTTCTTACGGTTCAAGCATATCGGAAGCTACAGCAAAAAGTTTCTCCAATATTGAAAAAATTAATTACAAAGGAAAATATTACCGAAATGATGTGGGTAAGGATTTATTAAATTATTTATCTTGATAAATTTAAAACGTCATGAATAAATTCATATATTTTTTTATTGGTTCATTATTATTTCTTTTTTCATGCACTGAAGAGGAGGAAGTATTTACGCCCAAACCAAAAGCGTTTATGCGTATTGACTTCCCTGAAAAAAAATATGTAAAGTATGATAGCACTTGTCCCTTTTTATTTGATATCCCTTCTTATGCAGCAATAACGTTCGATAAAAATGCTAATCATGAGCCATGTTGGTTTAATGTAAGTTATCTTCCATTTCATGCCCAGCTTCATGTTAGCTATAAAAGTTTAAATAATAATTTACGCAACATGGTTGAAGATAGCAGGGAATTAGCCATTAAACATCAAATAAAAGCAAGTGGTTTAGATCAAAGCGAAATAAGAAGAGACAGTGTTAAAGTATATGGATTGATATATGATATATCAGGAAATACTGCATCATCTATGCAATTTTATTTAACAGATAGCAGCAAACACTTTTTAAGAGCTTCGCTTTACTTTAACGTAGCACCAAATATCGATTCGTTACAAATTGTAGTTGATTATTTAAAGAAAGATCTCCATCAAATGATTAATTCATTTAAATGGAAAGAATAAAAAGGAAGTACCTCTTATTTACCAATTGGTTTAATAACTCCTAAATTTCCCGTACCCTTTCTTGCATTTCCATCAGCGCTTAATGGCAATATAAATAATGGACAAGGCAAAGACAATAAACAATAGATTGTAGTTATTCCGGGTTTTAGTGTTACTCTTTGAGAGTTTACATAAAATATATCGTTGATTACTGTAATATTTAATGGATTTACGCTTTTTCTCTCTTTTTTAGGTGTTTTATCAGCATTTATTACTATTTCCTCTTTTTTATAAGATCCATCATTATTATTAAAAACAGCATACTCCACTCTGTCTCTTAATTCTGATTTTGATTTTTTTGATTTACGGTTTTTCACCTCAGCTTCTAATCCAAATCTTGAACCATAAACAACATAATAATTACTGTTTTGTTTCATTACTCGTACATCATAAATATTCCATCCACTGTAAGTCATTTCCCTATCTAAATTGGTTGCCCAAACTAAATCTCCGGTTTTATTTACTTTAAAGGCAGTAATATTATCTTTGGTGCAATAATATCTTGTAGTGCAATTTCCTTTACTATCACAAGAAGTTGTAGACCAGTTTGTCATTTTTGAAGTAAATAGAATTACATTGTCGCCATCAACCTGAACATTTTCAATTTCAAATCTGCCATCAAGCGATTCATCGTCAGAAATCTTAGCTTGTTGATTTCTGGTTTTTTTCTTACCTGTTTTTTGATCTTCTTTATCTTTTGCAAACAATTTATCTAAAGTTGCTTTATCAAAATAAGTAAAATTGGTAGCCGTCATGGTCATTTGCTTGCTATCTAAAAGAGAGTAAAAAATTCCATGCATATCATTTCCTTGAGGATCTTTGTTTAAATCACAAAAGAATCCGTAAACTTTAACCCCATTTTTAGTTACTGTGTAACCAAGATTAAAAATATTTTTATCATCGAATTTAAAAGTAAATGGCACTAATTTTCCTTTTGAAATATCAATTGCGGAGAAAATGGAGTAAGACATATTTTCCCCTTTTTTGGCTAGCTTTCTCTCTTCTCTTGACATGGAAACATAACTGTTGATGTATAAATTTCCATCATCACCAAAGGTGTAATTTGATGTTAATCCATAATTTTTACCTAATAATTTAATTGGTAATTCTACTTGATTGGCATTCGCAAAGGTCAAATCACTATTTAGTAATTTGTATTCGAATTTTACATTTTGATCTTTTTCAGATGGTAACTCGCCACCAATAATTACCTTCTCGCCAAATTTTTTATTGCTTAAAACTAAAGTAGATCTTCCATATGCAGATCGCTTTGAAACATTACTGTTAATTTCATAAATCTTTTTAAGTGGAGCTATTACTTTTAAACCCGCATCGTACGTTTCAACAAATAATTCTTCTTTTTGTTTCTCATTTCTTATCCAAAATGAATATATAACATTTTCAAAAACCAATGTCTTGTAGTATTCTAATTTATCAAATTTTTGATTTTCGATTTTACTGTCACCGTATCCTTTTACTCTTGCCTCTGCAACTTTTTCCATTGTGTTTTTATCATAAGCAATGAATTTAATTTTACGGT
>CAZTCG010000131.1:5475-5814 GCA_964612005.1 uncultured Flavobacteriaceae bacterium
CTTTTTTTGGTTTTAGAGCTAGGTTATTGGATTTAGCATAAACGTACTTCGAATTCGCGTCAATAAATTCATTAAAGAATCCATCTAATTTGTTATCATACATCATGGTTTTACTCCATTTTACATCTAATGATTGCGCATAAGTAAATAATGAAATAATTGATAAACTGCAAATGAGAGCGATTTGTTTTTTCATGTTGTTATTTATATAATAATTTAAAATCCGAACCCTAATATATAAGCCAATGTAACCATTGGGGAGGTAACAGTTTCGGTTCCATTTGTTTTTTGATGAATTGTAATTGGTTGTCCGTATGGATCATATCCGGAAGATGCAGT
>CAZTCG010000132.1:0-5799 GCA_964612005.1 uncultured Flavobacteriaceae bacterium
ACAAATACAAATAATATAACATCAGCAGGAAGTCAGGACGCTTTTTTATTAGGATTAACAAATAGTTTTTGTACTCAAATCGTTTATAACACTGTTACAATTTACGATACAGTAACAGTTTATACTTCCGTAACAGATACGTTGCTAATCAATGTAAACACTGTTGGCTTAAACCAAATTCCGGCTCAAAACACCATTAAAATTTACCCTAACCCAACTAATGACCACATCACCATTAATTATGGCAACTTTGCCACATTAAGCGGTTATCAATTAAAAATTGAAAATTCGCTTGGGCAACAGGTATTTCAAACTAACATCAACCAACAAAGCAGTTATTTAAATTTAAGCACCTGGGGTGGCAACGGCATCTATTTTGTCCGCATCATCGATCCGCAAGGCAACACGGTTGATATCCGAAAGATTGTGTTGCAATAACGGAATTTTTGATTTTAGAATTTAGATTTTTTCAAAAAAAAACCTAAATCTGGATTCTAAAATCTAAAATAATTTCTTTAACCAAGATGATAAGATGATCGTACACTAAGGTTCTCGAAGGGTACGATTAATTAGGGCTTCGAGAACCTCAGCCACCAATTAATTGTCTTGTTTCTTGGATTTTTTGAATTTTAGATTTGCAGAATTTACGATATAGTGATTTACAATTTTTAGATTTTTGAACTAAGATGATAAGTTGATCGTACCCTGAGGTTCTCGAAGGGTACGATTAATTGACTATTAATTTTTTTAGATTATCTTAAAAAAGGAATAAAAAAATCCCGAATAATTTTTATTCGGGATTTTTTATATGATGGTTAGCAAGTTTATTCTGATAAAACAATCACCTTGTTTTTTAATACTTCAACAACTCCACCATTGACATCAAATTTGTGAACCTGTGAACCTGCATCAGTAACTTTAATTGTTCCTTTTTTTAAGGAAGCAATCATTGGTGCATGATTGTTTAAAATTCCTAATGATCCTTCTGAACCAGGTACAACTATACTTTTAGCTTCGCCTTCGAACAGTTTTTTATCAGGATTAATGATTTCTAATTTCATTTTTAATGTATTAATTTAAGCGTCAGCCATTAATTTTTTACCTTTTTCAATTGCTTCTTCAATCGTACCAACAAGGTTAAATGCTGCCTCAGGATATTGATCAACTTCTCCATCCATAATCATGTTAAATCCTTTGATGGTATCATCGATACTTACAAATACACCTTTTAAACCTGTAAATTGCTCAGCAACGTGGAAAGGTTGAGATAAGAAACGTTGAACACGACGTGCACGGTGTACAACCAATTTATCTTCTTCACTCAATTCATCCATACCAAGGATGGCAATGATATCTTGTAACTCTTTGTAACGTTGCAATAACATTTTAACACGTTGAGCGCAATTATAATGTTTATCACCTAAAACAGCAGGAGTTAAAATTCTTGATGTAGAATCCAATGGATCCACAGCCGGATAAATACCTAACTCAGCAATTTTACGGCTCAATACTGTTGTTGCATCTAAGTGAGCAAATGTTGTAGCCGGAGCAGGGTCAGTTAAGTCATCCGCAGGTACGTAAACTGCCTGAACAGATGTAATAGAACCTTTTTTAGTAGAAGTAATACGTTCTTGCATTAAACCCATTTCAGTAGCAAGAGTTGGTTGGTAACCTACCGCTGAAGGCATACGACCTAAAAGCGCAGATACCTCAGAACCTGCCTGGGTAAAACGGAAGATGTTATCGATAAAGAAAAGGATGTCTTTTCCTTGTCCTGAATCTTCACCATCACGGAAATATTCAGCCATTGAAAGACCTGAAAGCGCAACACGAGCACGTGCTCCAGGAGGCTCGTTCATTTGTCCGAAAACAAATGTAGCCTGAGATTTTTCTAATTCTTTTAAATCAACTTTTGATAAATCCCAACCACCTTTTTCCATTGAATGTTTGAACTCTTCACCGTATTTCACGATTCCTGATTCAATCATCTCACGTAATAAATCGTTTCCTTCACGAGAACGCTCACCAACACCAGCAAATACAGAGTAACCTGAGTGACCTTTAGCGATATTGTTAATCAACTCCTGAATCAATACTGTTTTACCTACACCTGCACCACCAAATAAACCAATTTTACCACCTTTTGCGTAAGGCTCAATCAAGTCGATTACTTTGATACCTGTATAAAGTACTTCAGTTGAAGTAGATAATTCTTCATATTTTGGAGGATTACGGTGAATAGCATAACCGTTTTCGTTAGAAACGTTATTAATACCATCAATAGCTTCACCAACTACATTAAATAATCTTCCTTTAATTTTATCACCAGTAGGCATAGTGATTTTGTTTCCTAATGCAGTAACTTCCATACCTCTGCTTAAGCCATCAGTACTGTCCATCGCAATCGCACGTACTGTATCTTCACCAGTGTGTTGTTGCACTTCCATTACTAACTTCTGTCCATTTCCACGAACAATTTCTAAAGCGTCAAGAATGTTTGGTAATTTACCTCCGTCCAAATCAAAGCGAACGTCAACAACCGGTCCGATGATTTGAGCAATTTTTCCTACTTGTTTTGACATGATATTTTATTTATGATTATTTTTTTAATTCGGGCGCAAATTTAGGGTTATTGTTTTAAATAACAAAGGTTTAATTTGCAGAATTCCTATTTCATGAAATAATTTAATTAACAATTCAATCGTTTATTAAAAAAATTAAAACGTTTAATTTCAAAATTGAGTGTAAATTCGCAATAAAAAAAGCATGATTCAACGCAAACAATCAATTTTTATTGGGTTAACAATAGTTTTTTCTTTTCTACTTTTTTTGTTACCTGTTTCGGTATATACTATTGATAATGTGAATGTTAATTTAAACTCAAATCCATTTCAGCAGTTAGAACCAACCGGTTGGGCTTATTTAGTATTAGTTTTTAATGTTTCTTTTTTTCTACTTTCCATATTGGCACTTTTTTCATTTAAAAACCGAAAAAAACAGATTAAACTATGTGGCTATACCATCATTAGTTCAATTTTATTGTTGATTGGATTTTTAGCATTTCCATTAGTACAATCCAATTCGGCAGAAAAACACCTTAGTTGGTCAATTTGTTTAATTCCAATATCAATTATTTTTTTATTAATTGCTATTCGATTGATAAAACAAGATGAAGAATTAGTAAGATCAGCAGATAGAATTAGATAATTTGTTTTTAGTGAAGTTCTATTAACTATTTAAATGATAGATTTTAGTATACTTTTCCTTCGCATAATCCATAAAATAATTTACATTCAAAGGTTCCCCACAAATTTCCTTACACAATTCATTGGAGGTATAGAATCTACCATGAATATGAATTTTAGTTCTCAACCAGTTTAATAAGTCGGTTAATTGTCCATTTTCTATTTGCTCAGTTAGATGATTAATTTCTTTTTTTGCCTGTGCAAAAAACTGCGCTGCATAAAAACTCCCGATGCTGTAAGTTGGAAAATAACCAAACGAGCCATGGCTCCAATGAATATCCTGCAAAACTCCTTGCGCGTCAGAAGGTACATCAATTCCTAAATAGTTTTTATACTTTTCATTCCAGATTGATGGAAGATCTTTTACCTGAATGGCATTTTCAAAAAGAGCTTTTTCAATTTCAAAACGAATCATAATGTGAAAATGATACGTCAATTCATCAGCGCTAGTTCTAATTAAAGAAGGTGATACTTTATTCATTGCGTAATAAAAATCCTCTGCACTTACCTGTTTTAATTGTTCCGGAAAATAGTATTTTATCAAATTGATATTGTGTTTCCAGTATGGTAAACTTCTGCCCACATTGTTTTCCCACAGGCGAGATTGCGATTCGTGTATGCCAAGCGAAATTGCTTCTCCTAAAGGCATTCCATATTCATCTATTGGCAAACCTTGTTCATACAATCCGTGTCCGCCTTCATGTATGCAACTCCAGATCATTTCACTTAAGTCATTATCCTGAATGCGTGTAGTGAGTCGTACATCATTAGGACTAAAACTTGTTGTAAACGGATGCGACGATTTATCTTGCCTGCCTGAGTTGAAATCAAATCCCATTTGCTTTAAAAGATCTATTCCAAAATCCCATTGTTTATCTTTATCAAAATGTTGGAAGAAAAAAGCATCGTTTACTTGTTTGGCTTCACTGATTTTTTTTACAAAAGGTACCAATTCTATTTTCACTTGCTCAAAGAGCTGAGCAATTTCCTTAGTGGTAATTCCTTTCTCATACTCATTTAAGAGTGCATCGTAAGGATGTTCAATGTATCCTAAAATTTCACATTCTTGTCTTTTTAAAGCAAGTAATTTTTCCAGTTCGGGGGCATAAATACTGAAATCATTTTTTTCTTTTGCTATTTGCCAAGCATTAAAACAATTGGAAATTGTTTTACTCATCAACTCAACAAATTCGGTGCTGTACTTTTTTTGTTTGTCGAAAGTTTCTTTGGTAAGTAAAACATTTTTCTTTTGTTTTTCATTTAATGAATTATCATTGATTAGCTTTTCCAATAGTAGTTCAAGTTCCTTATCAGTATAAAGTTTATGATGTATGCCTGAAAGGGTCGAGATTTGTTGAGCTCTTGACTCAGCGCCTTTTTCGGGCATGTAAGTTTCCTGATCCCAGCTTAAAACAGCTATTGAATAGGCAACATCAGCAATTTTTTGTAAATGATTTTTATAATTTGAATAACTCATAAATTAACTTATAAAAATTATTTATTTTGAGATTTAACTCCATGCAACCCTAAAAAAATCCAACCGGCCATTAATGATAAACCTCCAAGTGGCGTTATCGGTCCTAAGAAACTGATGTTTTGGAGTCCGGTTAAGGGGCGAGTAGATAAAAGATAAATGGAAAAAGAAAAGAGTAAAATTCCAATGATAAAACTATTTCGGGCATAATTCAACCATTTTTGTTGTTTATCACTTTGTAAAAATGCAATAATAAGCAGTACAATTGCATGAAATAATTGGTATTTGCTTGCAGTATCAAACCCCGATAATTGATCGGCAGAGATGATTCCGGCTTGCATTTTTGATTTTAAGAAATGAGCGCCTAATGCACCTAATGCAACAGCAGTTGTACCAAAAAATGAAGCGATTATAAAATTATTTTTTTTCATTATTAGTTTAGTTGTTTGATTTTAAAGTATTAAATAGATTTATAAAAAGTAACTAAAATCAATCGTTTTTTTAATGATTAAATTACAGGTTCTAAAATAAGTTTAATTTTGAACAGTAATTAAATTTTATGAAGCAAATTCTTATTATCGGTGCCGGACGATCATCCATTTATTTAATTGAGTATTTATTGCAAAAATCAACTCAATACAATTGGAAAATTACAATTGGAGATGTGGATATTCAACTGGCACAATCTAAAATTAACAATCACCCAAATGGTAAAGCTATTTCATTTGATATAAATAACGCAAAGCAGCGTGAAGTAGAAATTTCAAATTCAGATATTGTTATTTCTATGCTTCCGGCTTTTATGCACGGAGATGTTGCAAAAGATTGCGTTCGATTAGGTAAACATATGGCTACGGCAAGTTATGTTTCAGAAACCATGCAGGATTTGGATCTAGAAGCAAAACGTAAAGGAATCATTTTGTTAAATGAAATCGGTTTAGATCCAGGTATTGATCATGCTTCAGCATTAAAAATAATTGATGAACTAAAAGCAAGTGGTTGCGATATACATACATTTAAATCATTTTGTGGAGGTTTAGTTGCTCCTGAAAGCAATGATAATCCGTGGGGATATAAATT
>CAZTCG010000133.1:0-5781 GCA_964612005.1 uncultured Flavobacteriaceae bacterium
GGAAAAACAAAAAATACGATTGCATAATTGGGGTTAGCGGTGGCACTGATAGTTCTTACCTGCTTCATCTTGCACATGAAAACGGTTTACGTCCATTAGCCGTATTTCTTGATAATGGTTGGTCATCAAATATTTCTTTATCGAATATTGAAAAAATCACTAAAGCACTTAATATTGATCTTTATACCCATGTGATAGATTATAATGAAGTAAAAAGTGTTTTGCGTGCTTATTTGATTGCAGGATTGCCATGGGCAGATTGCCCCACAGATATTGCAATAAGAGCAATACTTTTTAAAATGGCAAATAAATTTAAAGTTAAATTTATTTTAACCGGACATGATTTCAGGTCAGAAGGATTCCAGCCGACTGAATGGACCTACAGCGATGAAAAACAATTAAAATACTTAAATAAAAAATTTGGAAATTTTAAATTAAATACATTTCCATTACTTTCTTTAACAAGTTTTATTTATTTTACTTTATTCAAAAAAATACAATATTTAAAACCTTTTTTTTATCTGGAATATTCTAAAAAAAATGCAAAGGAATTTTTAAAAGAAAAATATAATTGGGAAGATTACGGTGGCCATCATTATGAAAATATTTACACAAAATTCATAATTACGTATTGGTTGTATGTGAAATTTGGAATTGATAAACGAATTATTACTTTTTCAGCTCAACTTTTAAGTGGTGAAATTAATAGAAACTGGGCAATTGAAGAATTAAAAAATCCTCCATTTTCAAAAGATAAAATTGAAAATGATATTGAATATGTCACTAAAAAACTTGATTTTACTAAAGATGAATTTGATTTAATATTTAAAGGTAAAAAACATTATTTTTTTGATTATCCATCTTATTATAACTTACTTAAAGTAGCAAAAAAAAGCTTATTTTATTTCCTTAAATTTTTACTGCCAAATAAACCTTTATTTATGTATCAATATAAATCTCGTGAAAATAAAACCAAATGAGAATACTTATTGATATTGGTCATCCAGCTCATGTTCATTACTTTAAAAATGTAATAAAAATTTTACAAGAAAAAGGTGATGATTTTTTAATTATTGCTCGTGATAAGGAAGTAACTTTTCAATTACTCAATCACTATAAAATTCCTTTTGTTTCAAGAGGAAAAGGTTCAAATAGCTTTTTAGGAAAGCTATTTTATATTTTAAAAGCTGATTGGATAATATTTAAAGAGGCACTAAAATTTAAACCGGATTTGTTTTTAAGTTTTGCTTCGCCTTATGCTGCACATGCATCCAAATTACTTTTTAAAAAACATTTTACAATCGATGATACTGAGCATGCAAAGTTTGAAATTATTCTCTATAAGCCTTTTACAGATATAATTTTAACACCTTATTGGTATTCAAAAAACAGAGGTAAAAAACAAATACGCTTTAACTCATTTGTTGAGTTTTTTCATTTACATAAAAAGTATTTTCAACCTGATCAATCTGTACTTAATGAATTAGGTATTTCAGAAAATGAAAAATATGTAATTCTTCGTTTTATATCATGGGAAGCAAGTCACGATTTTGGTATAAACGGAATTACTCTTCAGGAAAAATTGGATTTAATAAATAAGCTGTCATCAAAATACCGGGTTTTTATTTCCTCTGAAAAAAGTTTACCAACTCAACTCGAAAAAAACAGATTAAAAATAAGTCCCCATCGTTTGCATGACGCCTTATATTTTTCTTCACTTTATATTGGTGAAGGTGGAACAACAGCAACTGAATGCGCAATAATGGGAGTTCCAAACATTTTAATAAATGCATTGGCAAAAAAAGTTGGCGTACATAAAGAATTAAAGTCAACATACAATGTTCAACTATTTTTTGATAGCATACAAGATGCAATGCCTCCAATTGAAGAAATAATAAACTCTGACTATTATTCTATTAAAGAAATAAGCAAAATATTAAATGAAAAATCAAAAGATATTACTGAAGGCCTGATATGGCTAGTCAATAACCATAAATTAAGCAGATCAACATTAAAAAAACATAAGGATTTTAAAACCTACTTCAGTTAAGTTCACTCAATTTAATCAATCGTAATGAAAAATTACAAAGATATACTTGCAATAAACCTTCCGGATATCTCAATCATTGGTAATTTAGAAAATTCAAACTTTGATAAAGCAAATTCTATTTACGAAGGAACAATTAATTCAATAAGCTGGTTAAAAGGGTTGCCTGAAAACCACAATGAACTTTTGAAAATTTCTCAATCAAATGTCATTGTTTGCAATGCCAAGCTTTCAATAGAGGAAGAAATACTATCTAATAAAACTATTATTCTGACTTTGGATCCAAAAAACACATTCATTAAAATTATCAGTGTCTTGTTTGGAAATAATTTTAGCAGAACCATTCATCCCTCAGCAATAATTGATAGCGAATCAAAAATTGGATTCAATGTACATATTGGACCAAATGTGATTATTAATAAATCTGTTATCGGAGATAATTCAGTTATTCTTGGAAACAATTACATATTTGATAATACGATTATTGGTAAAAACGTAACCATCAATCCGGGAACAGTTGTTGGCGGTGATGGCTTTGGTTATTCAAGAAACGAAAATGGCACGCTTGAAAAATTCCCTCATTTTGGAGGTGTGATTATTGAAGACAATGTTGAAATTGGCTCAAACACAAGTATTGATAAAGGAACACTTGGAAATACCATAATTAAATCAGGTGTTAAAATTGATAATTTAGTTCACATTGCACATAATGTATTTATTGGTGAAAACACATTGGTAATAGCTAATTGTATGATAGGTGGTAGTGTAAAAATTGGCAAAAACTGTTGGATTTCTCCATCAACAAATATTCTTAATGGTTTGCAAATCGGGGATAACGTGATGATAGGAATGAATTCAACAGTAACAAAATCAATACCATCAAATGAAACCTGGGCGGGTTCACCAGCTAAACCTTTAAATGAATTTAAAGAATTACAGAATAAATTAAAAAACTTATGAATCCAAAACGAGTATTTATTTTATCTCCACATACTGATGACGCAGAATTAGGTGCAGGTGGAATTATTTCTAGTTTTATTGAACAAAAAATTGATATTTTTTGGACAGTTTTTTCAAGTGCAGAAGAATCTTTGCCGGCTAATATGCCAAAAGATACTTTAAAACGTGAATTTAATAATGTAACAAAACATCTAGGCTTAAATGAAAATCAGTTTCAGGTTTTAGATTATAAAGTAAGAAAACTACATGAAAGCAGACAAGATATACTAGAATATATGGTCAAAGTCAGAAACGAATTTAAACCCGATTTAGTTATAGGCCCTTCATTAAATGATTTTCATCAGGATCATCAGGTTGTATGTATGGAAATGATTAGAGCTTTTAAAACACATTGCAGTATTTTGTGCTATGAATTGCCTTGGAATCATTTGGAGTTTAATTCACGATTTTTTATAAAATTAGAAAAACATCATATTGATAATAAAGTTGAAATGCTTAAATATTATCAATCTCAAACATTAATCAAACGAAGCTATTTTTCTGAGGAATTTATCAGGGGTCATGCCAGCTCAAAAGGAGCGCAAATAAATGAAAAATATGCCGAGGCTTTTGATGTAATAAGATGGATTAACTGAATTATGTAGGTCAACTTATGGAATTAAAACCTTACAACTATACTTATTCAAAACAATGTTCACGTTGTTTGGTTGATGATACTGTTGCAGGAATTGTGTTTGATGAAAATGGTGAGTGTACATTTTGTAAAATTCACGATGAACTTGAAAAAAAATATCCACTTAACAAAAATAGTAAACACAAATTAAATGGATTAATTGAAAAAATTAAGAAAGAAGGTAAGTATAAAAAATATGATTGCATTGTTGGAATTAGCGGTGGAAGAGACAGTACATATACCTTATATTCAGCAATAAAATTAGGACTGAGACCATTGGCAGTTCATTTTGATAATGGTTGGAATTCGGAAAATGCCGTAAGTGGAACAAAAAAGGTTCATTCGTACGATGAAATTGAAAATTTATGTAAGAATTTGAATGTTGATTTGTATACACATGTTGCAAACTGGGAAGAGTTTAAGGATTTACAAAAATCTTTCCTTAAGGCATCTGTTCCAGATGCAGAAGTGCCAACTGATTGGGTAATATTTTCAGTACTCTTTCAACAAGCAAGCAAGCATAATGTTAAATACATAATTCATGGTCATTCTTTCAGAACTGAAGGTACAACACCTCTTACATGGACTTATATGGATGGTAAATATGTTAAATCTGTTCATGATATGTTTGGAAAATTAAAATTAAATAGCTTTCCTATTATGAATTTATCTCAATATTTATTTTACTCATTTTTTAAACAAATAAAACAAGTTCGTCTTTTATATTACTTGCCATATAATGAAGAGCATATTTTAAATATGCTTAAAGATGAAGTTGGTTGGTTTAATTATGGTGGAAAGCACCATGAATCTATGTACACAGGATTTTTTCAAAGTTATATTTTAACCCGAAAATTTAATATAGATAAACGTAAACTTCATTATTCTGCTCTGATCAGATCAGGGCAAATAAGCAAAGCTGATGGAATTGAAAATTTAAAAAAGGATCCATATACAGGTGGAGAAGAAACATTAAATTATTGCCTCAAAAAATTAGATTTTTCAGAAGATGAATTTAATAATATAATGAAATTACCAATCAAATCATTTCATGATTTCGATTCTTATTATAAATTAATAAAACGACTAGAGAAACCAATAAAATGGGCAACAGATATCGGTTTAATTCCTGAAACAGTTTACAGGAAATATTTTACCTTTAATATAAAGTGAGCTTAGTCTTATTAAATACTGTTGGTAAATTTGTTTATGATTATTTTAATCATTTTACATTTACAGAATCAAAATTTACTTCAATAATTTCTACTTCCAATGTATTTAATATAACAAACAATCAATATGAAATAAACTCACTTATAAACTTAACCAAAGTAAACAACATCCGTTTCATCAATAAATTTTTTGAAGCTGTAAATAATAAACTACCACAAGATGGAATATTTATAGTTTGTTTTGAAACAATTACTGCCCGAAAAGATCGTCATAGAGTGGGTAATATTCCTGTTATAAAAAATCTTTGGTTTAGTTTTGAATTTCTTTTTCTAAGAATGGCTCCTAAAATATGGGGCTTGAAAAAAATTTATTTTTTCATCACTCAAGGCAGGAACAGATTGCTTTCAAAAGCTGAAGTAATGGGTAGATTGGTAAGTTGTGGTTTTGAAATTATTGATGAACAATCTTTTGATGGATTAAAATACGTAGTAACAAAAAAAATAAAGGAGCCTGATTTTAATACAAAAGCAAGTTATGGCCCTATTTTTAAAATGCCGCGTATTGGTAAAAATGGGAAGTCAATTGGTGTTTATAAGTTCCGTACTATGCATCCATATGCAGAATATCTCCAGGATTATATTCTGAAGATAAATGGATATGCAGAAAGTGGCAAACCAAAAGATGATTTTAGATTAACACCATGGGGAAGATTTTTACGAAAGTTTTGGTTAGATGAACTTCCTCAATTAATTAATGTTGTAAAAGGTGATCTTAAATTAGTGGGAGTTCGCCCTGTATCTCAGCGATATTTACAAGATATACCGGAAGATATTTTAAAATTAAGATTACAATTTAAGCCAGGTTGCATACCTCCTTATGTTGCATTAAACATGAAAAGCGATGTAAATTCAGTTTTGGAGGCAGAAAG
>CAZTCG010000134.1:0-4771 GCA_964612005.1 uncultured Flavobacteriaceae bacterium
ATCTCGCCTCTGGTAACATTTCTTATAAATTGATGCAGGAATTGGGTGGTGCTGAAGCAATTGGACCAGTTTTGATGGGATTAAAAAAGCCGGTGCATGTTCTTCAATTGGGAAGTTCAGTTCGCGAAATCATGAATATGATAACAATTGCTGTTATTGATGCTCAAAACAAACACTAAGCAATGATTAGTTTTATCTCAGGTAAAATAGTAGAGAAAAATCCTGCTTTTACTACATTGGAAACAAATGGAATTGGATATACTTTGAATATTTCTTTAAACACTTTCTCTAAAATAAATGATTTAAGTGAATGTAGATTATACACTGAGCAAGTGTATGTTAGAGATGATAATCCAAAATGGTATGGCTTTTTCGAATCAGATGAAAGGGAATTATTTAGGAAATTAATTTCTGTTTCAGGAGTTGGAGGTTCAAGTGCTTTACTTATGCTGTCCTCGCTTTCTCCAATGGAAATTACTGGTGCTGTTAATACTGCAAATGTTGCATTGCTGAAAAGCATAAAAGGTATTGGAGAAAAAACAGCTCAGCGTATTGTGGTCGACTTAAAAGGCAAATTAGGTAAACATGAAGGTGGAATTTCTCAAATTTTAACGCCTGTTTACAATAAAAATAAGGAAGAAGCGTTAATGGCACTTGTGATGCTTGGATTTAGTAAACAAATGGCAGAAAAAGCCATTGAAAAATCAATAAAGCAACTTGGTGTTACAAGTGATAATGTTGAAAATTTAGTAAAAGCAGCGCTTAAGAATTTATAATTTGAAACTTGGATTGAAATATTCATTAGTTAGTGCATTATCACTTTCAATTCTTGCTATTGTAACTAATTCTAATGCAGATTCAACTATTCCAGAATCTAAAATCCATTTTAATCAAAATACGAATGATTTTACTTTGTTTGTAGATAGCCCTTCTGTAGACACAAGTAAATTACAATATCCAATTCACAATAATGGTTTTTACGAACCAGTTTACCAAAGTAATCATCCCCTTGAATTAAATGGTTCTGAAAATATAAAAAACAATACCATTTACGATCCTAAATCGAATCAGTTTTTATTTGAGCAAAAAATTGGTAATCAAAGTTTTAGACCAACAACATACATGACTGATGAGGAATATCAAGATTACATTTTTAAACAACAAGTTAAAAGTTACTTTAAATCAAGAATTAAAGCTGAAGATCCTAATTCTCAATCAAAACCTAATCAGCTTATACCAAAATTAACCGTTGGAGGCGAACTATTTGATCGTATTTTTGGTGGAAATACGGTAGATATTCGTCCAAATGGTTCAGCGGAACTATCATTTGGTTTAGTAACCAATAAAAATGGAAACCCTGCAATTCCGGTAAGACAACGAAAAATAACCAACTTTGATTTTAACATGAAGGTTCAGTTGAATCTGGTTGGGAAAATTGGAGAGAAACTAAAATTAACTACTAATTACAATACAGAAGCATCATTTGACTTTGAAAATCAAATGAAAATTGAGTATAATGGCTTAGAGGATGAAATCTTAAAAACCATTGAAGCCGGAAATGTAACTCTACCTACTAATAGCACTTTAATTAGCGGAAGCCAAAGTTTGTTTGGTATTAAAACCAAGATGCAATTTGGGAAATTAACTGCAGTTACAGTTGTTGCTCAGGATAGGGGTAAAAAATCGGAAGTAACCCTGCAAGGAGGATCACAAACTACACCTTACATGTTACCTGCCGATAATTATGAAGCCAACAGGCATTATTTCTTATCTCATTATTTCAGAGATAATTACAACAAATGGATGAAAACTATTCCAATGGTTAGTTCGGATGTTGTAATTACCAAAATAGAAGTTTGGGTAACAAACCGATCTGCACAACAGGATGAGGTTAGAAATATCGCGGGATTTTCTGACCTAGGTGAAGATTCAGTAAAAATTAACCCACTTTCAATGTCGAGTACTTGCGTAATTCCATCTTCAAAAGCAGTTGTAGATAGTGCAGGATTTATTCCAAAAAATGGTGCTAATAGTTTGTATCATATTTTAACAAATTCCACTGATGGAATAATAAAAGAGAGGAATTTCTCTGACATCACTTTTAAGTTGAAGCAAAACAATCCAACACTCAGTAATTCATGTAATTACGGAAATCAATTTATGGAGCAAGGCAGAGATTTTGATGTGGTAAATCGTGCTCGAAAATTAAAAACTACAGAGTACACATTAAACAAACGTTTAGGATTTATTTCTTTAAATCAAGCCTTAAATTACGATGAGGTTCTTTGTGTTGCTTTCCAATATACTTACAATGGTCAAACTTTTCAGGTAGGTGAATTTTCTGATCAATTTCCTACCGGTGATCAACCGCTTTATTTAAAATTATTAAAAAGTACAGTTTTAAATACACAAATCCCAATGTGGGATTTAATGATGAAAAATGTTTATTCAATTGGTGGCTACCAAATTAATTCACAAGACTTTCGTTTAGAAATTTACAGAAACACAAAAGGTGTTGATTTACCATATATTAGTTTACCTCCCATTGATAACACTCCGTTATTGCAGGTTATGGGGCTGGATAGAATCAATGTAAATGGTGACCAAAGCACTGATGGATATTTTGATTTTGTAGAAGGCACTACCATACTAGCCGCAAACGGAAGAGTTTTTTTACCAACAATTGAACCCTTTGGTTCAGATTTAAAAGCCATAATTGGATCATCAACAGCAACAAGCGAATACATATTTCAAGAACTATACGATTCTACAAAAGTAATTGCACAGCAACAAACTAAAAAATGTGTTTATAAAATCAAAGGGTCCTATAAGTCATCAAGTAGTTCAGAAATTTCTTTAAATTCTATGAATGTGCCACAGGGTTCTGTTAAAGTTACCGCAGGTGGAGTGCCTTTGAATGAAAATGTTGATTACACAGTAGATTATACTTTAGGAAGAGTAAAAATCATTAATGAAAGTATTTTAAATTCTGGGCAACCAATAAAAGTTTCATCGGAAAGTAATTCCATGTTTAACATTCAGCAAAAAAGTTTAATAGGAACCAGACTAGATTACAAAGTAAATAAAGATTTCTCTCTTGGAGGAACATTTATGCGCTTAACAGAACGACCACTTACCCAAAAAGTTAATTTTGGTGATGAACCTGTTTCCAATATAATGTGGGGTACAGATTTCAGCCACCGTGCCGACGCCCCATGGCTTACACGAATAATTGATAAAATTCCATTAATTAATACCAAAGAAAAGTCTTCTATTCAATCATCAGGTGAATTTGCGCAATTGATAGCAGGACATTCAAAAGCAATTAACACTGATGGTAGTAAAGGAGGAAATTCTTATTTAGATGATTTTGAAGGATCTGTTTCTTTAATCGATTTAAGAAGTGCAGGTGCATGGAGTTTAGCAAGTATTCCTCAAGGACAAAGTGATTTATTTCCTGAGGCATCTTTTGACTCAACATATTCTGGATTTAATAGAGCCAGAATGTCTTGGTATACTGTTGACCAATCCGTATTTTATCTAAGTGGAAGCTTAACTCCTAACAATATTACAAAAAATGTTCAGTCGAATAATTTTATGCGTCCTATTATAGAGACCGAACTTTTCCCTAACAAACAACCACCAAACGGACAACCGGTTTTACTTCCTGTTCTAGATTTAGCATATTATCCTAGCGAAAGAGGTCCTTATAACTATGATGTAACTCCCACATCTTTTTCAAAAGGTATTGATTTTCTAAATTCCAATACAACTAAAGGAGTGTTACTTAATAATCCTGAAACTCGTTGGGGTGGAATTATGCGAAGAATGGAAAATCCTGATTTTCAAACTGCAAATGTAGAGTTTATACAGTTCTGGATGATGGATCCTTTTAATGACGATTATAATATTGCCTTCCCAGGTCAAACATTACCTACAAATGGTGAGATGATTATTAACTTAGGTAATGTTTCGGAGGATATCAATAAAGATGGAAGAATGGCTTTTGAAAATGGTATTCCAAAGCAAGGAGCCTATGGAGATACTTCAAAAGTTGACCCAACCGATTGGGGATTTGTGCCTAATTTACCAATAATTACACCAGCATTTGATATTGATGAAAATTCAAGACCTAACCAGGATGTTGGTTTAGATGGTTTAAAAAGTGATGCAGAAAGAACCTATTTTCAAAATTACTTAAATGCTATAAATAATAATGGCGGTGGCGGTGCTTTTAATGCTGCTAATCAAGATCCATCTGCCGATGACTATCATTTTTATAGAGGGGATGATTTTGATACCGACCCAACAGCAAATACATTGTTCCGCTATAAATGGTTCAATAACATGGAAGCCAACTCACCAACTGAAGCTCAATATAAAGATCTAAATAATGATGGCTATCCAACTACTTCATCAGTAATTCCAAGCTCTGAAGATGTAAATAGAGATAATACCTTAAGTGAAACTGAGGCATATTATCAATATCGAATTAAAATAACACCTCAAGATTTAAATCCGGGAAATGTTGGGAATAATTACATAACAAACGTTTATGAATCTTCTTTTACTGATGCAAATGGAAATGGAAAAAGTGTGAAATGGTATCAATTTAAAATTCCGGTTGTAAACTTTGAGCAGAAAATAGGTTCCATTGAAGGCTTTAACTCCATTGGTTTTATGAGAACCATTTTAAAAGGTTTATCTTCTCCTGTAGTTTGTCGTTTGGCAAGAATGGAATTAGTAAGAAGTGATTGGAGAAGGTTTGATG
>CAZTCG010000134.1:4781-5745 GCA_964612005.1 uncultured Flavobacteriaceae bacterium
GCTATGCCTGGCGATTACATTGGCGGACCAGAAGACGGGGCAATCTTTGATATTTCAGCTGTTAACCTTCAGGAGAACGGAACCAAAACACCTGTAAATTATGTAATGCCGCCAGGTATTAATCAGCAGCAAAATGTACAAACAACAAATCTTGTTCTTCAAAACGAACAGGCTTTGGTTTTAAGAACATGTGGCTTGGCTGATGGTTATGCAAAAGCAGCATACAAAAATATAAGCAACGATGTGCGCTCTTTCAAACACATGAAAATGTTTGTGCATGCAGAGAAAATTAATGATAATGCACTAAATGATGGTGAAATGCAACTCTTTGTGCGTATTGGTACTGATTTTTTAAGTAACTACTACGAGTATTCATTACCATTAAAAATTACACCTGCAGGAAATTATGATGCTAACAGTGAATCATCAAGAGGTATTGTTTGGCCAACAGAAAATGAAGTAGATATTGACTTTGATCAAATTGTAAACCTGAAATTAAAACGCCCGTACGGAACAATTGAACCCTACCAAGAGGGAATTGATGGTGGAAAAATCATTAAAGTTGTTGGTAATCCTACCATTTCTGAATTAAAAACAATTATGGTCGGGATTAGAAATCCAAAAGATTTAAGCAACGAGCCTAAATGTATAGAAGTTTGGATTAACGAATTACGTTTAACCGATTTTATACAGAAAGGCGGTTGGGCTGCTAATGCAAGAGTTACTGCTAAATTAGCCGACCTTGGTCAATTGGCTTTATCCGGAGCATACATGACACCATTTTTTGGAAGTATCGATAAAAAAGTGAGTGAACGAAGCCGAGAAACTAACTTACAATATGATGCCAGTACCACATTGCAATTAGGTAAATTTTTACCAGATGATTGGAAAATTAACTTACCTCTTTATTTAAATAAAGGCGAAGTAATTTCAACACCTCAATTTGATCCATCAAACCCGGACG
>CAZTCG010000135.1:0-5719 GCA_964612005.1 uncultured Flavobacteriaceae bacterium
CACTTATCTGTAATCAAAGGTGATCAGTTAATAGGTATCGTTGCAGAGAGTGATTTGCTTGACTCAAACGAAAATCCTGATGAAGAAATTGGAAAACTAAATATCCATTTTACTAAACCCATTATTCAAGTTGGGCAGCACGCTTACGATGCATTAAAACTCATGGTTAACTTAAACGTTACTGTTTTACCTGTGATTGATGACAACAATAATTTTGCAGGCTCAATAACCTACAAAAGTGCCCTCGAGAAATTTACCGGCTTTTCTGCCATAAACGAACCTGGTGGTATTATTGAGTTGGAAATGTTTAAAAACGATTATTCACTTACTCAAATTGCCAGTATTGTTGAGGGCAATGATGCAAAAATATTGAGCGTGTATGTAAATTCATTAACTGATTCTACTAAAATTGAAGTAACCTTAAAAATAAATAAAGAAGACCTTTCTCGTATCCTTCAAACATTTTATCGCTACAATTATTCGGTTAAAGCTTCATATCATCAGTCGGATTATGATGATGATTTAAAAGGTAAGTTTGATGAATTCATTCGTTTCCTTAATATATAATCCTATCTGCTCATTCAGTAAAACTATTTTGCTGTTTATCTTACTTTTTTATTTTAATAAGAATTATTCCTCCAATTTTGTTTTTTTCAATTCTGACTCTATCCTAAATTCAGTAAAAACTGTAAGGGTAAATGAAATAACTGTTACAGGAAATAAAAAAACTAAAGCTTCAATTATTTTTCGTGAACTTACTTTTAAAATAAATGATAGTATAGAACTTAAAAATATTGAACACTTAATTAAAAGAAGTGAGCATAACTTATTAAATACTTCATTATTCAATTTTGCTACAATAAATTATAAATTAAGCGAGGATGAATCGCAATTATATTTAAATATTAATGTAAGTGAAAGATGGTATTTGTGGCCAAGTCCGGTATTTGAAATTCAGGACAGAAACTTCAATACTTGGTGGGAAACAAAAGATTTATTTCGTATTAATTACGGATTATTTTTATCCATTTATAATGTGAGAGGCAGAAACGAAACAGCAGTTTTAAAATTTAGAAAAGGTTACACAGAACTCTATGGTTTTTCTTATAAAATTCCTTATTTAGATAAAAAACAAAATTTAGGCGCCAATGTTTCTGTAAATTATTCACGTAATAATGAAGTAGCATTTAATACAGAAAACAACAAACTGCTTTTTACTAGAAATTACACCAGTTACCTTAAAAATGATTTAGAATGCAAGTTGGGATTCACGTATCGAAATGGCATTTATTCAAGGCATGTATTAGATGTTCTTTACACAAAAAAACAAATTAGTGATACAATAATTAAATTAAACCCAAGCTATTTTGGAAATGCAATTAATAGTGCTGAATATTTAAGTTTGCAATACCGCTATAAATTAGATTTACGTGATTCCAGAATTTTTCCATTAAAGGGAAATTACTTTGAATTATTTATTTCTAAAGATGGGTTAAACTTATTACATAATGAAAACATAGACAATTTTAAAAACTATTGGCAGCCACGCAAAAGAGTTTCTCTTGGTAGTGCTTTAAGGTTAAGATACAAGCAAATGAACAGTAAAAGTTATTTTTTTAATCAGGCACTTGGCTACAACGAATTTGTAAGAGGGTATGAATATTATGTGATTGACGGACAAACATTTTCTGTTTTAAAAACAAACATCAATTATCAATTGATAAAACCAAAAATTGTGAACGTTCCTTTAAAACGTATTGAAAAATTCAATAAGATTCCTTATGCTGTATATGTTTCTGCACATGCAGATGCAGGATTTGTACAAGATAAATTTTTTTATGCACAGAATAGATTAAGCAACAAAACCATTTATGGTTTTGGAGCTGGAATATCTTTAGTAACTTATTATGATTTTGTAATTAGATTCGATTGCTCAATCAATCACTTAAAAGAGGGTGGTGTTTTTTTACATTTTATGGCACCCTTATAAAACATCATAAGAAATTTATTTTTTACTACTTAAACTCATCAGTTTAAATAGCTCTTCCAATTTTGGAGAAAGCACAATTTCCGTTCTTCTGTTTCTAGCTCTTCCCTCTGGAGTTGCATTGCTGGCAACCGGTAAAAATTCTCCTTTTCCTGATGCGGTAACACGCTTTGCTTCAACTTTAAACTCTTCGGTTAACATTCTAACAATATTAGTTGAGCGTGCAACACTTAAATCCCAGTTGTCTTTATAAACTGATGTTTTAATTGGAATTGAATCTGTATGACCTTCAATCGCAACATCAATATCATTATTTTTTATTAAAACTTCAGCTAATTTTTTAATAGCATCTTTTCCTTTGTCTTCTACGGTAGCCTGTCCTGACTTGAATAGTAATTTATCCGACATAGAAACATATACTTTTCCGTTTTTCATTTCAACCCCTAACTCATCTGACTTAAAGCCAAGTAAAGCATTTTTCACTTTTGAGTTCAACGCATTTAAAATGGAGTCTTGACGACTTAAAAGTGCTTCCAATTCTTTTAATCGTTTATCTTTCTCTTGTATCTTTTTATTTTTCTGATCAAGCTCACTTGATTGTTGTTGTAGGGATGTAGTCAACTCAGCTAATTTTTTATCGCTGCTGTTGTATAACAATTTATAAGAAGCATTTAAATCGTTTAATGCACGTTGTAATGATGATATTGTAGTATCCTTTGTTTTGTTTAAAAAACAAAGCTTGGTAGTGTCTTTCTTTAACTGAATATTTTCTTTTGTTAAACGATCAATTTCCAATAAGGCACGTTTATATCTTTTTGACCAAAATAACTTTTGAAGTTTGGTTTGAGCTGGTAATACAGTGGTGCAGGCAATAACAACAATGATAACAGAAAGTACTTTTTTCATTTTAATAAATTTGATTTAAAGTTAGGAAGTCAAATCATTGTTGATTGAAGAACTTGACATAATTATTAACGAACAAATGTGAATGAAGTCTTAAATATTGTCAAACCAACTTCTTTGTCTCGGAATGCGCAAATCACGTAACGAGGCTGTTTTCAAATTTATACCCAGCGAATAGCGTTTATTAAAACCAAAGGGTACCCAATCAATTTTTGCTTCCCAGCAACGTAAATCTCTGTAAATATTAAATGAGGTATAACTTAAATTCTTACTTGTAAAATCGTATCCGCTGGTAAAGCCTAAACGCCACTTTTTAGTAATTTCAATATTACCACTCACATTCAATTGCTGAGTAGGTTTTACATTTTGTTGAAGTAAAGTTAAATTATAATTTTTATTAAATAAAATGGTGTAATATACATTGATGTTCCAGTTTCCGCTTTTGGAAACTAAATCAGGAAATAATTGATTATTAAACGACGCATTTACTGCAAGCTGTGAACTTACATACCTAAACAAAGCTTTTTGATTTTTAGAATAAAATTCATTCTTACGAACACCTAAACTATCCGTATCATAAACATCAAAAATACTTGCGCCTAATAAATCTAAGTTTTTCCAAATTTTGGTACGCGCATTTAAGTTAATTAAACTCCATTGTAAATTAGTAGAAGAAAGGTTATAAAAACCACTTATTCCTAAATTTTGAATTAATGTAATTTTTTTATCTACAAAACCGGTATCCGTTTTATGTCTCACCTTTGCTTCCAAATTATTATTTAACGAGTAAGTTAGCGCACCACCCTCCTCACCCAAGGGTCCACCAAAAATTCCGTTTTCAAAAATGGAATAACTTCTTTTGTTACCCAATGTATCGTATTGTACCATTTTATAAAAACCAAGTTTATCCGATTTAAGGTTGGGATGATAAGTTACACCAACAGTTGGAATAATAAAGTGCCTGATTTGTTTTAAACGTTTAGTTTTGAAATAATAATCTCCAAAAACTTTTGTGGTTAAGTTTGAACTAAAATTAACATCAAAGCCTGATTTAAAGCCATTCAAAGTATCTTTCAATAAACTATTTTTTTCTTTATCAAAGGAATAATTGATATAGTTTAAATAATTAACTGCGGAGAAATTAATCGCAGGAGTTAATGTAAAATACTTTAATACATTAACATTTGTACTGATTGGAATGATATGTCTAACACCATATTGAATGTTGGATAAATTTTGTTTTTTAAAAAAAACGGAATCTTTTTCTCGTAAAAAACTTTTGGCTTCGGCAGTATAACTTATGCCAATTTTATCAAGTATATTTTGTTTGGATCTGCTTTCGTTTTTAAATGGAAAAAAGCGAGCAGTATTTAACGTTAGTTCCGGGAAACTAATTTCCATATCTCGAGTTACTGTATTTTGATTGTGACGCGCGTTAACTGATAAAACAACATTTTTAAAAGTATAAGCATAATTAATGTTAGAGTAAAAAGTATTGGTTAAATATTGTTGCGAGCTTTGAGGATTGTATTTATTATTAAATGCGCTTTGCACATTCACGTTTGCACTAAAACGTTGTTTCGGGTTGCTTTTTGCATCTTGAACATGCAGCCAGTTAAATGAAAAATTATTTAATTTCTGATAACCAAGAGATGCATTTTTTTCAAAAGGAATTTCTTTATTACCCAATACAATTTGTTTGAAAACCACATTAAAATTTCCTGAAAAACGATATCTGAAATTATATCGATTAAAGGTTTTAATTGCCCAAGAACCAGATGAATAAATATCACCTCTTATTTCCATATCTGTGTTATCATTTATTGGCAAATAAAAACCAGCGTTTTCAAGATAAAATCCTTGGTTGGGAGATTGTCCGAAATTTGGAATTAAAACTCCGCTTTTTGATTTATTTTTCACATTAGGAAAAAAACCAAAAGGTAATCCAATTGGAGTTTTTAATCCGGCCACCTCAACAAATAATGGCCCGGTAACAATTTTATCATCCGGAATTACTTTTGCTTTGGTAGCTCTGAAATAAAATGCAGCATCTTCATATTCACAAGGAATACATTTTGCATTTTTAATATACATCACATTGGTAGAATCCTTTTTTATGGTTTCGCCATAAATAATCATGTCGGCTTGTTCGGTGAGTACTCCAAATATTTTCCCTTTTTGAGTTTTTGTATTATAGATAATTTTCTCGCAACGCATTTCATTATTTCCATCTTTAAATAAAGGTTGGCCAATCCATTTTCCAGAACTGTCTTTAATGCCAAATGCAGTAACTAAATTTGAACCATTATCTATCTCAATGCGCTCAGCAGATAAAGTTTTTCCTGTAAAATCAACAAAAGCGTTTCCGAATAAAATTATTTTCTTCTCTTTTATTTCATAACGAATAGAATCCCTGGCATTGTAGTTGATTTCAGTATCAATAATATCCGCTGTAAGTGTATCAGTTTGTAAAGAATCGCTTTTTTGAGCTAGCAATGGTAATAAACCCACGCAAAATGCAGTTATTAACACATTACGACTTAAAATTAATATGTACTTCAATAAGCGAAACAATGCCTAGAGGTTATTTTTGTTTTACTAAAAGTGGCAAAACTACTTAAAAATCATTGATTTTTATGAAAACTATTACTCACAAATTATTCCATACTTCTATCAAAGTAGTGGTATTATTTTGTTTTGGTATTATTTTCAGCTCATTTCATGTTCCAAAAATTGGTAAAGGAATTAAAATAGTAGTTATTGATGCAGGTCATGGAGGAAAAGACCCCGGTTGTAATGGTGCAGTTCATAATGAAAAAGAAGTAACCT
>CAZTCG010000136.1:0-1965 GCA_964612005.1 uncultured Flavobacteriaceae bacterium
TGGAATAATTTCCTGTATAATTATACAAGTAAGCAATATGGTGACTGGGTTCATTTCCGTGCGCATATTGCCCAATCAATCCGGTAATATCGGCTTGTGTTCTGCCTGTTGTTTTTGTTGTTGCATGAAACAAGTCATCCAATTTTTTTTCAAAACGATCTTTGCCTCCGTGGTTATTGATTAATTCGGGAATGGCTTGTGGCACATAAAATGAATATTGCCAGGAGTTCGCCTCGGTGAAGTGATTGTTCACTTGCTTTGCATCAAATGGTTCTAACCAGGTTCCGTTTTTACGTGCCCTAAAAAAACTTGTTTGAGGATCAAACAAGTTTTTCCATGCCTGCGAACGTTTCATGAAAGTTTGATATTCTGTTTCCTGATTTAATGCTTTTGCCACTTGTGATATGCACCAGTCATCGTAGGCATATTCCAAAGTTCGCGAAACCGATTCGGATTCGTCATCAACAGTAATCATATTGTTTTGTTTCAAAGCATGTAAACCTAATCGATCTTCATTGGCACTATTCAACATGGACTCCAAAGCTTTTAACTTATCAAACTCATTAATTCCTTTTGCAAAGGCATCTGCAATTACCGAAACGGAATGATAGCCAATCATACAATCGGTTTCGTTGGATGATAATTCCCACACAGGCAATCGGCCACCTTGTTCAAACTGGGCAATAAATGTTTTAATGAAATCCAGTGTTCGTTTTTTATCAATCAAGGTAAACAAAGGATGCAAAGCACGATAGGTATCCCAAAGTGAAAATACGGTGTAATAATCAAAATCTTTTGCCTGATGAATTTTAAAATCTCTTCCTAAATACTTGCCGTCTGCATCACTCGCTAATGAAGGATGAATCATACAATGATAAAGGGCTGTATAGAAAACACTCAATTTATTTTTATCGGTAGTTTTTATGCTGATTTTTGATAGCTCGTTGTTCCATTCTTTTTTTGCTTGTTTTAAGTAATGGTCAAACTCATTTGAAACGGCTTCTGCTTTTAAGTTTGAAGTTGCGCCTTCTGTACTTACTTGTGAAATGGCAATTTTTAAAAGTATTTGTTTTTGAGTAGTATCTTGTAATCGAGCTACAGCTTTTAAGTTTCTACCATTAAACAACGATCCTTTTTTACATTGATTGGCAACTAATTTGTCATTGATAAAAATATCCCAGTCCATCGCTTCCGAAAACTCACCCGAAAAATAAACCACTTGGTTGTTTGCCCATGCTTTACTTGTCCGTTTGCCTTCAAACGTTCTGTCGCCTGTGATTTTAATGTAAGTAGATAAAACTTCATCGCGATGTTTTAAATCAATGATAAATGCCGGAAAAGTAGCTGCAGGAAAAGTATATTGATGAATACCTGATCGTTTATTTGTGGTAAGTTCGCAATTAATACCATTATCGAGTTGAACGGAATAATAACCGGCTTCAGCTTTTTCGTTTTTGTGATTGAACTTAAATGCAGGAACATTTAAAAGAGTATCAAATCCTTCGGGGTTAGTTAAATTAAACGGACGAATTAACATATCACCATAATCGCTGCAGCCTGTTCCGCTTAAATGGGTATGTGAGAAACCCAAAATTAAACTATCACTGTAATGGTAGCCACTACAACCATCCCACGAACCATCGTTTCTGGTATCCGGACTTAACTGCACCATTCCGAAAGGCATACAGGCACCAGGAAAAGTATGCCCATGCTCACTTGTTCCAATAAACGGATTTACGTATTCGGAAAAGTTTTGCGAGTAACCAAACTGTGCAACAAATAATACAATAATAATTATGTTAGCTAATGTTTTTTTCACGGAATTTTTCTTAGCTGAATTTATACTTTCAATTAATAAAAATAATATTAATTATTTATGTCATTATTAATGAATAAGGTATTTTTTGCAGTTTTTTAATTGCATTGAGATTGACATAAATTACTTTAATTGTAAACTTTTAGTTC
>CAZTCG010000136.1:1975-2573 GCA_964612005.1 uncultured Flavobacteriaceae bacterium
ATGCCTTTATCTTTTTCAGATGTTCCTTTTGCTTTAGGTCAAGAAAAATTAAATTTAATTCCGTTTCTGATTTCGCTAATAGTTTTTGCCAATGCTGTTAAAATACAATAGTTTTTACCCTTGTTGGAGTAATTGAATTATTTTCATAATACTCAATAGAATAATTTCCTGGCGTAAATTCAATATATAAATCACTATTGTTTCCGGGAGCTGTGGCGGTAAATTCTTGACTCATCGATGCAAAATCGTATGGAGTAAAATTCCAATTTACAGGTCCATTAGGCATAAACCGGATTGCCCAAGTACTACTATTGGATGTTGAACGAATTATTATTTTTAAAGAAGTTCCCATTGGTAAATTTGCAGCCATACTTAACCCAGAAGTAAAACTCGTTTTATTTTCAACTAAGATGTTTTCTCCGTATGCACTAAATTCTGGATAAACTATATTATTTGTAAACTGATAGTTTGTACTATCAACGAATAGATTTATATATTTTTCGAAATTTGGAATAGTAACAGACATTCCGAGATCTATATAGCGTTGTTCAATTTTTGATCTTATCTGAGGTAAATTAAATAATTTAGCATCATTTAT
>CAZTCG010000136.1:2583-5714 GCA_964612005.1 uncultured Flavobacteriaceae bacterium
ACTTCCTAAAGTTTGACTATTAAGTACCCCATCTTGTCTAATATCAGTGCTTAAATTAGCAAGCAATTCACTCATTTCAGATTCAGTTCTATAACCTTGAATTATTAATGAAATAGCAAGTAATATGGCATTATTGTCTCCGTCTTGTGAAATGTTTAATAAATCCGAGTCAATAATATCTGGCTTTACAATAGAAAAAATACGAAGTATTTCTTGCTCTGCTTGATTTTTTGCAGTTGAAAAAGATAGACCATTAGAAGTTAAATATTCAATTCTGCTTTTCTCTAAGTTAGAAAGTAAATTTACATTTACAGATGATTTATTCGTTATATCGGTTAAGGCATAAAGTGTTATTGGTGATACAGAATTTGCCCCTGTTACTTCATTAAAATAATATCCATCAGCTTTTAATAAAACATATTGAGAAATTAAAGAAATATTATTCAATTGAAATTGCCCTGTGTTATCAAGTATTTGAGTAGTATAAATTTTACCTGTGGGCGAGTAGCGATCATTTAACTCATAAACACCAATGGATGTACCATTTAAAAATGGGCCTTTTTGAGCAACTCCATTTATAATATCTTTAGTAATTAATGGTTCTTGTTTGTCTTTTTTACATGATGAAAACATAAAAATCAAAGTTGCTAAAAATAGAAGTGAAATGTTTTTCATACTGTTTGATTTAGTTATATTTTATTCTTTTGTAGTAGTTTTTTTTAGAAAACTATTTTTACAATAATTATTTTTTGAGGTTTTTGATTATCGATGATTTTAATTGAAATTAGTTATCAATTTGTATTTACGTTTATAATTCCATTATTTCTAAATTTGTTTTTTGTCGCTTAATTTTTTTAAATATACACCCTCAGCTTCAAATAAAAATCAAGTAGTACTACTCGATTTTGATGATTAAAAGTACATGACTATTTTTGAACGCTAATTTTTTTAGTTATCGATTCCTTATCCGTTTTAAGTTTCAAAAAATAAAACCCTGCGTTCAGTTCATTTATGTTTAGAGTTGTTTCTGGTTCTTTAAAATTTCCGCTTAAAATTTCCTTTCCACTTAAATCAGTTAATTGCCAGTTTATTTGTTCGTGGGAATTTTTGAAAATGGATTTTATTTTTAAATAATCACTTGCAGGATTCGGATAACTACTTATCTCATTATTTATTTCTAAATCTTTTATACCAATAGGATTATTCCATTTGGCTATATTATTTGCTGAAACACCTCCTGCTGTTGTAAAACTACCACCAACATATAAATCACCATTAAATTCTTTCATTGCGCCAATACTACCGTTTATTCCCGAACTTAATGGTGACCAGTTTGTTCCATTCCATTTAGCAATGTGGTTAGCAGGTACACCACCAGCGGTTGTAAAGTTACCTCCGGCATAAAGTTCCCCATTATAAACAGCTAAGGCAGAAACTCGTGCATCCATACCAGTACCAACAGTAGACCAATTTGTTCCGTCCCATTTAGCAATGTAATTAGCAGGACTACCCCCTGCCATAGTAAAATCCCCACAAGCATATAATGCGCCATTATACACAATTAAATCCTGAATAGAATTATTATTCATTCCAGTCCCTACAGCTGAGTAATTTGCGCCATCCCATTTGGCAATAAGAGAAGCAGGAACGTTTCCTGCTAATGAAAATCCTCCTCCAAAAAATAATTCTCCATTATATACAGCAAAAGAACTTACCGTAGAGTTCAGTCCTCCCGAAGTAGATACACTGGACCAATTCGTTCCATTCCATTTAGCTATATTGCCTACATTATTTCCATCGGCAGTTATAAAATATCCTCCCGCATATAATTCAGAATTATACTCTGCTATCGCATAAACAAATCCAGGTCCAGTTGGAGAAAAGTGCATCATTCCAGTTCCTAAAGCTGACCAATTTAGATCATTCCAACTTGCTATGCCATTAGCAGATATTCCTCCTGCATTATAAAACCACCCCCCAACGAACAATTTGTTATTATACACGCATAATGCTTCTACACGCTCATCTGTACCATTTCCCAAGGTTTGCCAATTTGCACCATCCCACTTAGCGATATAATTAGCTGAAATCCCTCCTGCATTTGTAAAATCACCTCCAGCATATAAATTATTGTTAAAAGTATCTAAAACTAAAACGAAGCTATTCATGCCTGTTCCTATTGGTGACCACGTTTGAGCATAACTAGTTAAACTCAACATTACGAGTATTTTTAATAGTATGTATTGTATGCTCATTTAGTTAAAATTAATTTGTATAATATGTTTTATTATTTCTCAATCACCAACTTCTTCCTCACAACACCTTTTTCAGTTTTTAAAGTTATAAAATACATTCCTGCCGTTAATGAGCTTGCTTCTAACTTATTGGTGTTTGAATTAACATACTGGATGGATATAAAAATTTGTTTGCCATTTAGATCTAATATAGTAGGCACATCCTCTTTTTTAAATGGGAGTTGTGAGCTTTTTAAGTATAATACATTTGTAGCAGGATTCGGATAAATCATAAAAAACAAATCGGAATCTTCTTCGTTTATTCCTACAAAATTACAGGTACCTATTGCATTACTAAAGTTCTCAGAAAAACAAACAAGATTAATATTGCCTGTTAATTTTAACCCCTGAATTGCAGCAACTGAATGTATTGGCCCGTAATATTGAACGCCCAATCCCTCAACCCACCTGATAGTTACATTGTTAATGTAACTGGTGCTTGCAGTTGAATTAAAATTGATTCTTTTCCTCCAAATTCCATTTAAATTTACAGAATCAATAAGATTAACCTTTATGTAATAATTTGCAGGTGAAGTAGAACTTCCACTATAAGAATAAAAGGCAAAACTGTCGCCTGGCATTAAATTAAAATCATACATTAAATTCATGCTATCTAACCGTGTTCCCATATAAACCTTACTTGAGTCATACAAGTAATATCCATAAAAATCAAAATTATTTGGGTTAATGTTTTGAGCACTGGAAAAAATCTTTCGATAAATTTTTTGATATCGTTTTGTGTTAACCATTGTATCTCCTTCCACTTTTTGGTATTCGTGCCGATAAGATGGTGGTGATAACATTGGATTTCCTGTATAATTCCAATCATACACATAC
>CAZTCG010000137.1:0-5686 GCA_964612005.1 uncultured Flavobacteriaceae bacterium
ATCACCAACAACACAGACGTTTTGCTTATTTGAAATTAATTGAATTAGCTTTTCATAAATTGGAATTGCATGTTCAGGACGAGCGGAACGAATATAGGATGGTCGGTTGCCTTTTTTTGTTTGAGCGAATAAGGTAAATTGACTTATAAGTAAAACATCAGCATTTATCTGTTTTATATCTAAATTCATTTTCCCATCTAGGTCGGAAAAAATACGCAGAGAAGTAATTTTTTTGGCCAACCATTCAGCATCTTCAAAAGTATCCTCGGTTTCTATACCAACTAAGATCAATAAGCCGGATTTAATTGAAGAAAATACTTGTTGATTAATACTTACAGATGCTTCACTTACACGTTGAATTACAACTCGCATTGGTTTTATAAATTTTGTCTTCTGTTATTTTTACCGGCTTTTTTGCGACTGCCTTTCATCCTCTTTCTTGTATCTTTTGTTTGAAGGCGTTTATGATGATCATCAATAGCTTTTTTGGTTGCTTTTTCCATCTTTCTTTTTTCTCGAGCTTCTTTACGAGCTGCCCTTTTTTTTGACCGTTCAATTGCTCTACTAACTTTACCTGTTGGCGCTTTTCCTTCAGATTGTTGTTGAGCTTGTGAAAATAATTCGGGAGAAAAAAACAAAAAAAAGAAAATGATTATTGAACAAAATAATTTAGAGCTTCTCATACATTCAATCTTTTAATTTGAAAATTGCTGAACATCAACACCAAATTTTTTTAAAAACTCAACACCTTCATCAACAGCAATTCCCTTATATTTTGCATAAGAATGTTTATAAAATACCTTTTTAATTCCAACGGTAAAAATAACACGAGCACATGCAATGCAAGGAGAAAGAGTAACATAAAGGGTTGATCCTTCTACTGCAACATTATTTTTAGAAGCATATAAAATGGCATTTTGTTCGGCATGAAGTGCCAACGAACAACTTCCTTTACTGTCTCTTGGGCAACCTTCATTTGGCCATACTTCATCGCAGTTATAAGTTCCGGCAGGAGGCCCATTGTATCCTAAGGAAATGATGCGGGTATCTTTTGTTAATACTGCTCCAACTTGAGCTTTAACACAATGAGATTTTACCGACAGATTTTCTGCCAGTTCCATATATATTTCATCAAAGGATTTTTTCATTTTTACATTTTATGTAGCTAAATTACTAATTTAAAAAAATATGGAAATACCAAGATTACATCAAAGTGTTTTTTACAAATTGGTTAAACATTAAAAAAATCATTAGAAAAACCAATTAAATACACTTTTTGTTTTGCGCGAGTAAAAGCAGTATAAAGCCATCTTATAAAGCTTTCATCCAACATGTCTTTAGTAAAGTACCCTAAATCAATAAACACACAGTCCCATTGTCCGCCCTGAGCTTTGTGGCAAGTTATAGCATAGCTAAATTTGATTTGCAAAGCATTGTAAAATGGATCTTTTTTCAGAAAACCATAACCGGGAATTTCTCCAGATTCTAAATGATCGCGCTTAATACTTTCTCCCATTTTTTTTAATTGCTCAAATGAAAGTGAGGGTGTTTCTGAATTTAAAGTGTCTAAAAGTAAATTTACTTCTAGCTGAGGAATTTGTTCAAAATCAGTAAAGCTTATAACAGCTTCAGCAAACTGAAACCCATAAAGTTCTTTTGTTTTTTTTATTCGGTCAATACACAAACTTTCTCCGTTTGCAATAAAATCTAGCTGCTCAATACCTTCTGCCCAATAATAATTATTTTTCACAGCCATTATCAAATCACCTGTGGATATATCATTTTCCTGCCACTTAATGCGTTTTCTTATTTGCTGGTTGTAAGCGTTTGCACGTTTATTGCTCCGGCAAATAACCAAAACATTTTCAAAACCATATTTAGAATAGGAAGTGTTTAATAAATCCTCTAAATCAGCATGATCAACTCTAACCACATCTTTTGTGAGTTCAAATTTTGGAAAATCAATCAATTCACTCATTAATTGAACCCTCAATTGAGTGGCATTTAATAAAATTCCGGAATCTAAATTTTGACGCATAACATGCGTTAATTGTACACCTTTAATTTCCGACATCATCTTACTTGCCATGTGTTTTTCAGATAAAGCCGGGCTAAAAGTACTTCCTACAGGAGGTAGCTGAGCAATATCCCCAACAAAAATTAATTTACAATTCGTGCCCGAATAAACATATTCCAATAAATCATCCAACACACTACTGCTAGAAAAATCAGAAATAGTATCGTTAATCATAGATGCTTCATCAACTATAAAAACGGTGTTTTTATGAAGGTTCTCTCCCAATGAAAAACTAATGTAACCATCCGAATTCATGTTTTTCTTATAGATTTTTTTATGGATAGTTTGAGCTGTTTTATTGGAGTAAGATGTGATAACTTTTGCAGCTTTACCTGTTGGAGCTAATAATATACTACGTAATTTAAATTCGGGTAAAGTTTTACTAAGAGCAGAAATAATTAATGTTTTTCCGGTACCGGCATAACCTTTTAAAATAAAAACCTCATTGCTACTACAACAAAATTGAGTTATCTCAGTAATTGCTTTGAATTGATCGTCAGTGGGTTCAAAAGCAAAATGAGTAAGAAACTGTCGATGAAATTGTTGTTCGTTTATTGACATGTAAAACAAAAATAAAAATACTAATTTTATGCCTCATGAGTATGCTAAGCAAAGATCAACTTGTTGACAAATATTATTTTTCAGCTAAAAACACAAAAAGTTTTGATGCAGAACAAGCAACGCTTTGTATTGAAATAAGTAATGATAGTTTTATGTGTTTACTATTAACACATCAAAAAGAAATTCAACTCATCAAACAAATTCAGGTAAAAAACGGACACAATAAATTAAACATAGAAGATATATTATCAGCTGATGCTATTTTTAAAGAACGTTTTAAAAAAGTAATTATTTCTTGTTTCGATATTCCTTATACTATTGTGCCAACGGCATTTTTTGATGAAAACAAAAAAGAGGAATTTCTTCAGTTTACTAATCTAAATACAAATCAAACTATTTTTTTGCATGATGAATTAATGGCTATTGAATCAAAAATGATTTATTCAATAGATGCATCCCAAAGAAATACACTTAATCAATTTTTCCCCAATAATCATCTTTTTTGCGGCCCAGGTTTACTTATCAGATCATTTAACCCTATTAAAAAAAACAAACAAACTGCATTTCTTTATTTTAGAAAAAATGCCATTGAGTTATTGTTACATCATAAAAAAATAATTTTTTGCAATACCTTTTCAATTGTAACAGCAGAGGATGTTTTGTATTTTTTGCTTTCAGCAGTTGAATTAAATCAGTTCAATCAAGCAGAGATGGATTTAATTATTTCCGGTGAAATAGAAAAAGATTCAATATGGATTAAAATGATTAAAAAATATTTTCCTACTATTATTTATTCAACAATCAAAGATTTTCAATCGGATTTATTGCCATTTGAATCCGCTAAGCAACACCAGTTTTATCAACTTTTTAATTTAATACATTGCGAATAATAGGTGGAAATTTTAAAGGCAGAATAATTAAACCACCACAGGGTTTACCTGCCCGACCTACAACAGATTTTGCCAAAGAGGCATTATTTAATGTATTAGCCAATCGAATCGATTTTGAAGAATTACATGTACTTGATTTGTTTTCAGGCACCGGAAATATAAGTTTTGAATTTGCCTCTAGAGGTGCTAAAAGTTTAACAATAGTTGAAAAGCATGCAAAGAGTATTTTTTTTATTAAAAGCGAATTTGAAAAATTAAAATTCAATAACATTAATTTATACAGAAACGATGTTTTTTCATTTTTAAAATCAACCAAACAATCATTTGATTTAATATTTGCCGATCCTCCTTTCCAAGATATCAATCATAAAGATTTACATCAAACACTTGTAGAATCTTCCGTTTTAGCAAATGATGGAATATTAATTATTGAACATCAGAAAAAAACAAATTTATCCGAACTTGAATTTTATAAGGAAACCAAAAATTATGGAAACGTAAGTTTTAGTTTTTTTTCAAAAGAAACACTATAACCCTTTTCTTCTTTGTTTTTCTTTTATAATCAGGGAAAGTTCTCTACCTGTTTGTCCTTTTACACTGGTATTTTCCTGTGCTCTTCTGATTAAATAAGGAAGAACTTCTTTAACCGGACCATAAGGAACATATTTAGATACGTTATAGCCGTTTAAGGATAAATTATAACTAATGTGATCACTCATACCTAGTAACTGAGAAAAATAAATTCGGTTGTCATTTTTTTCAATTCCTTTTTCTTTCATTAATTGTACAAGATAAAGTGCGCTTTTTTCATTGTGACTACCTGCACAAACTGAAATAGTTTCAATATTTTCTATGCAATATTTTAATGCTAAGTCATAATCCTTGTCCGAATCTTCTTTTGTAGTTTGAATTGGTGAACTATAATTCTTTTCCGCAGCACGCGTTCGTTCTTTTTCCATATAAGCACCTCTAACCAACTTAGCGCCTATTTTGTAATTTCCTTCTTTAGCTTCACGTAATGTTTCCATTAAAAATGCCAATCTGTCTTTTCTATATAATTGAAAAGTATTGTAAACAATTACTTCATTTTTATTGAAGTTTTTCATGTTTTCATTAGCTAAATCATCTATTGCTTTTTGAATCCAACTTTCCTCAGCATCAATAAATATTGGCTGATGAGCTTCTGCAGCAGCTGAACAAATTTTTGCAACTCGATTTTTAACTTTTTCCCATTCTAAAATTTCATTTTCAGCTAATTTTTCAGAGGAAGAAATTTTTTCTAATAATGCAAAACGAGCAAGACCTGTAACTTTAAAAACACAAAAAGGAATGTGTTTATTAGATTTTGCCATGCTGATTGTTTCCAATGTTTCTTGTAAACATGCATCAAAATCGGCTTCACTTTCTTTACCTTCAACACTGTAATCTAATATTGTTCCAATATTATATTTTCCAAGTTCGTTTATTGTTTTGGCACAATCATGAATAGTTTCACCACCAACAAACTGTTTGAAAATGGTATTTTTAATAATTCCTTTAAAACCAATAGAAAGAGCAAGCGGTGTAAAGGTAGCACCTAATTTAACTAAAAATGGATTAGAAATTAATTTGAAAAGCTGATATGATCTTTTTAAATCGGAATTTGATTTTGATTTAAAAGCATTTTCGGTATTATCAAATGAAATAGATTGCATAGCGTAATTTGAATGCAAATATAGTAGTAAACTAGTATTTGTATAATTAATGTAACTTTTTTTGATCCTGGAATTATAATGATAAAACAATTAGAAATGAAACTTACATTACTCTTCACATTAACTATTTTAGGAATTTTAAAAATTAATGCTCAACTCAACATAAAACAAATAAACGAATCATTAGTTAAAATCAATAATAACTTATATGCAAGTAAATACGAGCTGTCAAATAAAATTTACAACGATTTTATTTCATCATTAAAAAACCAAAAGGATATTGAAAAATTACAATTAGCACAAATAGATACTTTAAAATGGTTAGATAAAACAAGCTATAATGAACCTTACGTTAAATACTATCATACTCATCCTGCTTATTTAAATTATCCGGTTGTAAATGTAAGCTATACAGGCGCTAGATTATTTTGTGAATGGTTAACTGAGGAATATAATCGTAGCAA
>CAZTCG010000138.1:0-307 GCA_964612005.1 uncultured Flavobacteriaceae bacterium
ATATTTATCAGTTATAATAAAGTAACTTATATAGCTGCCTAAAAGTGTAAGTAATAAAAACAAAATGGCAATTTTCTTTTCACTTAGTCCTTTGTAAAATAAATGATGTGTGGTATGATCTTTCCCTCCAATAAAAGGAGATTTTCCCTTAGCCATTCGGTTTATAACAACAGTAATTGTATCTGTTAAAGGCATTATAAAAACGCAAGCCACAACCAAAACTCCTTTTAATTGATTACACCAGTTGGATAATTCAAGGGCTTGAATTTGCATCAAACTTGTAGCATTCCAGCAATAGTTAATCCCA
>CAZTCG010000138.1:355-5664 GCA_964612005.1 uncultured Flavobacteriaceae bacterium
TGAACATTTTAGATGGATACCAGTTAAAAAACAAAAAACCAATAATAGAACCTAACATCGCTATTGTTAAAATAGAAATAGGTGCAAAAAAATGCTCATTGCTAAGTGTGAGAATTGAAATAAAAAGCATTATTCCTGCAGCAACAATTGATGTTATTGCATCCATGTTATCCAACATATTTACGGAGTTCATTAAACCAATTATCCATAAAATTGTAATGGTATAGCTACAAAGTTCATTTCCAAAACAATTAATTTTTGTGCCGGTTAAAATTAAAACTATTGCACACATAAATTGAGCAAGAAATTTAATGAGTGGCTTTGTGTCGTAAGCATCATCTGCTAAACCCATTAAGAATGCAATACTTAATGCTGCTAAAATCCCTAAGTTATTTATTGCAGTGAAATAATTGTTTTTATCAAAAACAAACATCATTGAAATGAATGATATTAAAAAAATAAAATAAAAAGAGATCCCCCCTAATGCAGGTTTAGATGTGGAGTTCCACCTTATCTGTAAGCCATCTTTTTTTCGAGTACCTAAATTTTTAGAAAAATGCAACAATAAATTATTTATTACACTTGAAAAAATTAGAGCCCCTGAAAATAATATCAGTGACAATAATGTAATATTTTCTTTATTGATTTGCATAATTAAAAAGGCGAACTAAAATCTTTTAAAGCTTCACCTAATTTATCTTTTTCCGAAAGTAAAGGTTGCTCCACCTGCCAATCAATATTCAATTCATTATCATTCCATAATACACAACCTTCTGATGCTTTGTTATAATAGTTGGTGCATTTATATGAAAATACAGTATTATCAACCAAAGTAGAAAACCCATGCGCAAAACCTTCGGGTATCCAAAGCATTGTTTTATTCACTTCATTTAATTCCAAAGAAAAGTGTTGCCCGTAGGTTGCCGATTTTTTTCTTATATCTACAACTACATCTAATACTGCACCCTGAATTACCCTAACTAATTTGCCCTGAGCAAAAGGCGGTGCTTGAAAGTGTAGACCTCTAACTACATTTTTTTGAGAAAGGGATTGATTGTCCTGAACAAAGTTTACATTAATGCCCAAATCTTCAAATGATTTGGCGGTATAACTTTCAAAAAAATAACCTCTTCCATCTTCAAATACTTTAGGCTGAATTATGTACAAATCAGGAATTGGGGTGTTTATGAATTTCATGACTTATTTTTTCTTTTTTTTCGCTTTTTTGTTGTTTCGTCTGTATAGTAGCCGTAATTCTGAGTGTATCCGTAGCCATAGCCATAACCATAATTATACCCATATCCTGAACGATTAATATTTACAGCATTTAAAACAACAGATAAATTAGAAATTTTACTTTCGTTCTTTAAACGATCTAATATTTGTATGTAACTTTTTTTAGAATATTCGGAACGGAAAATAAAGATTGGGTAATCTACTTGTTTTAATATTGGCAATGCATCAGAAACCAATCCTATAGGCGGATTATCAATTACTATAAAATCATATCTTTTTTTAAGTTCCTCAATTAAATCATTCATTTTAGTGCTGATGATTAATTCTGATGGGTTTGGAGGTTCAGGGCCTGAAGTAATAAAATCAAGAGTTGGTATTACAGTTTTTTGAACACACTCTTCAATACTATGAATACCAATAAGTATAGTTGAAATGCCTTTTTCATTTTGTACACCAAAACCTTTATGAATTTTAGGCTTTCTCATATCCAAATCAATAATCAATACTTTTTGACCTGTATATGCAACTATTCCTGCAATATTCAATGCAACAAAAGTTTTTCCTTCGCCCGAAACTGTTGAAGTAAGTGCAGCTAACTTTGGTCCTTCTGTATTTGAAATAAATTGAAGATTAGAACGAATTGTTCTAAACGATTCAGTAATGATCGATTTTGGATTGTTTTGTACAATTAACTGCGAAACCGGAACATCACTATTGTAAACCGGAACTATACCAAGCGTTGGAACACTTGCCCTAGTATGTTTAACAATTTCATTTAGAGAAAGTAATTGATCATTTAAAAAATAACGTATACTTAGTAAAATTAAACTCATTAAAAAAGCAAGGATAATACCTATTGAAATTGCAGACTTTTTACTAGGTGATGATGGAACAAAATTAGGAACTGCAGACTCTAAAACCGTTGTTTTTGAAACAAATCCGGCGTTGGAAATGGAAAATTCTGTTTTTTTCTCGAGCAACAATGTGTAATATTTTTCATTGATATTAAACATTCTCATTAATCGTGAATACTCCATTTCTCTGTCAGGCTGGGCATCAATTCCGCTTGATATTTCATTAGATTTACCTTTTAAATTTGAATACTTTGTTTTTAATTTATTTCTATAAGAATTTATACTCTCAAATAATAGTTTTTTTTGAATTTCAATTTGATTATTGATTTGCTTTACTGCCTCACTTCCTGGAGTAAGATTGTACAATAAGTTTTCCTTTTCAATTGATAATTTTTTGAGTTCTGCTGTAACAGATCGAATAGAGCTCTCCTCCTCTGACAAAAGGTAAGAATCTATACTTTTGTTTTTTTGTAAATCTTTCTGCAAATCAGCAAGCACCATTTCATCCAACTCGATTTTTAATAACTGATCTTCTAATTTTGAAAATCTGGTATATGAGTTTACTTTAAAATTATCATCTGAAGAATAATTGTATTTTTTTCTAAATTCTTCAATATTACTTTCTGATTGCTTTAAATCATAAAAAACAGAGTTAAGTTGTTGATCTATAAAATCAAGAATTTTTTTAGAACTCTCACTCTCTTTTTCAACACCATAAATTTGAAATTCTTCGGCAATAGCATTGGCAATATCAGCCGCTTTTGTTGGATCGGTATTTTTAATTTCTATTGAAATAGATTGCGATTGATCATTAATAACTTTAACATCTAAATTGGATTTGATAACATTTAAATTATTTGACTCAGAATTTATTACAAAATAAGGTTTATCAAGTTTTTTCAAGCTAGATAAGGCTTCAATTGTTTTTAAAAATGGATTCAAAGCAACACTTAATTCAATCTCATTATTTCTGTACCATTCATTTAAATTCAATTCAATTCTTCTGCTTTTATTTTTCCCTAATTCTAAAATTACTTTTTTAGTGTTAGATTCAAACTTGATGTAAACGGGATTATTTTCCCAAACGGAAT
Source organism: uncultured Flavobacteriaceae bacterium (assembly GCA_964612005.1). Taxonomy (GTDB): domain Bacteria; phylum Bacteroidota; class Bacteroidia; order B-17B0; family Aurantibacillaceae; genus JADJDM01. The sequence goes on from CAZTCG010000138.1 coordinate 3,537, forward strand.
TTTTAATTTTAGCATTAACTAGGTAAGGTGAAGATTTATACAATTCATAATTTTTAAATGTGCCCTCATTAAAATATGATATTGGAATATTTAGCCTTTCTGATACTCGTTTTAAAAACACTTGGGATTTTAAAATTTCTATTGCTTCGGCTAATTTATTATTGTTTTCAAATCCCGATCCAACTTGTAAAATCTCATTGGTCTTATCAGGCTTTGAAAGTTGAATTACAGTTTTTGAATTATATACGGTTTCAGAATACCTTAAATAGGCAAAAATTCCAATTATTGATAGAATAAAAAAAAGTACAATCCACCAGATAGATTTCCTAAAAACATGCAGAAACAATCCTAATTCAAAATCATTGCTGAACTTTACCAATCGATCTTTGTATTGATCAATAACCAGACTTTTTTGATTTTCAATATCCTTGAGCATTCAACTATTATTTCAAAAGTAAAAACAAGGTAAGAGAAGTGGTAATTATAGATAGATAAGGAGTAATTTCCTGTAAAACTCTTTGCCCAAAACGAGCCCTAGGCTCTACATAAATAATATCGTTTGCTAAAACTGTTGTATTTCCAGCTTTTATTCCATCAATTGTTGAAAGATCGATTAAAAAAACTTCTGGTTTATCCTCTGGTGATGATCTTCTGATTAATTTAATTCGGTATGCTTTGCCATCAGTACTAATACCTCCAGCCATAGCGATCGCCTCAAAAACAGTAGTATTATTGTTTACTAAATTAACAACCCTAGCTGCGCCTACTGTTCCAGGAAAAACAATTACTCGCTTATTTATAATTCTTACCTGAATAAAAGGCTTTATATATTGCGATTCATATTCTTTTTCTAAAAACGCTTGAGCTTGACGTAAGGTCATTCCGCTAAGTTTAACTTTACCGATGAGCGGCAACTTAATCATTCCGGATTGATCCACTATTTCATCAATTGTGTTTCTTGCAACATTTGCTGTAGATTGTGTTGTAATATCAATTAATTTAAATCCATCATTTGCAAATACCCTTAAACTAATTTCATCGTTAGGCGCTATTTTATAGTTTTCTAGTATTAATGAATCGGAAAACTTACTGAACTGAAAATCTTTTTCAGTTTTTAACATTAAACTTGGTTGAATAACTTTACAGGAAGTAAAAAAAACAAAAGCAAGTAAAATGCAAAAAATGGATTTAAAACGCATGCTAAAATTATTGTTCAAATATAATTAAAAATAAGTTGTAGAATATTATACCCATTTTAGTTATAATTTGTTGTATTCCATCAGAATAAAGTCCGATAGTTGCTTCACATAAGCTTCGGAAAAATCAAACTTAATACCAGCTAATGCATACAATTCAGGGATAGTTCGGGTATAACCGTGACTTAAGGCATTTTTGTAGTTTTCTATGCATTGCTTTGGGTTTTCCAAATAGTTTTTCCATAATGCTATTGCTCCCAATTGCGCCATTCCGTATTCAATGTAATAAAACGGAACCTCATATAAATGTAATTGGCCTTGCCAAGATCGTTTTAAATTATTTTCCAACCCTGAATAATCAACTTCACCGGTTCCAAATTGCTTCATAATGGTTAACCAAGAATTATTTCGTTCTTCAATAGTATGAGATGGGTTTTCATAAATCCAGTGCTGAAATTTATCTATACTAGCAATCCAACTCAATGTTTTTAAAATTTTTTCCAACTGTTCTTTTTTTGCACGTTTTAATTCTTCGTCCGAATTAAAAAACTCTTTCCAATGTTCCATGGAAATTAATTCCATTCCCATACTGGCTAATTCGGCAACTTCCGAAGGTGTACTTTTAAAATCTGTTAACATTAATGGGTTACATAAAAACGAATGGATGGCGTGCCCCCCCTCGTGCACCATTGTTACCATATCGCGGTGCGAACCCACTGCGTTCATGAAAATGAATGGAGCGCCGCTTTCATAAAGCGGATAGTTATATCCTCCAGGTGCTTTGCCAACTCGCGAGTCCAGATCAAGGTGTTTCATTTCCTGCATTCGCTGAATACATTCACCGAAAAATGGATCGATTTGATTAAAACAGCGTATTGTTTTTTGAATTAATTCATCAGCTGTTTTAAATGGCTCTAAAGGCAATTTTCCAT
>CAZTCG010000139.1:0-5660 GCA_964612005.1 uncultured Flavobacteriaceae bacterium
ACATAACATTTTTAAAACTGACCAATTATGAAATTGTGCACGAACATTTACAAACTCATAGTTATATCGGAGCATTTATTTCATTAGCAATCTTATTGGCGGCATTGGTAAAGTCGGCACAATTTCCTTTCTCGGCATGGTTGCCAAGAGCAATGGAAGGACCAACACCATCCAGTGCCATTTTCTATGGTTCATTATCTGTTCATTTAGGCATTTTTATTTTATTACGAACTTATCCATTCTGGGAATATCAAACATCTATTCGTGTATTGATAATTTTACTTGGATCGCTTACAGCCATAATTGCTACAAGTATTTCAAGAGTGCAATCAAATATTAAAAGTAAAATTGCTTATGCGTCAATAGCTCAAATTGGAATTATATTTATTGAAATGGCATTTGGTTTTTTAAATATTGCATTAATTCATTTTTCTGCAAATGCATTATTAAGAACCTATCAATTATTGATTTCACCTTCGGTGGTAAGTTATTTAATCAGAGATCAGTTTTACAATGCTGTGCCCTCCAGAAGAACCTTTGAAGATAGTTTGCCTCGCCGATTAGAATTTACTTTTTATATGTGGAGTTTAAAAGAATTTAACCTGGATAATTTCATGAGTAAATACGTTTGGGGACCATTGGAAAAAATCGGTAAACGATTGGAATTTATCTCCGTTAAAAGTGCTGTATTGTTTTCAGTTATTATTTACATCATTGGCTTGTATTTGTTGTTTCATGAAGAACTATTGGCGCCTCAACTCATTGAGAATCTTCCAATCTTCTTTACATTAATTGGAATGATACTCGTTATTAAATCGTTTCGAGAAAAAGAAAATGTTGTTTCAGCATGGCTGCTTATTATTTTAAATCATTGTTGGATTTCATTAGCTATTTCTTTTAACGAGCATTTTAAGAACGATCAAACATTGGTTTATTTAAGCGGAATTTTTGTCTCAGGAATTTTAGGATTAGTATGTATTCGTTACATCCGTTCAAAAGAGAAGGATGTTGATTTATTGAATTACCATGGGCATATCTTTGAACATCCAATTTTAGCGCTGGTGTTTTTTATTGCATGTCTTGGTCTTTCCGGATTCCCGATTACACCAACGTTTGTAGGAGAAGATTTAATTTTTAGTCATATTCATGAAAGTCAAATTACACTTGCTATTTTAACCGCTCTTTGTTTTATGATTGATGGATTATCGGTAATTCGTATTTACTCCAAAGTTTATTTAGGTCCACACAGCAAAACCTATCATGAAATTGCCTATAAGTCTTCGTGAAATTGAAAATCAAAAAATTGAAATTTATCAGGGCCAAAATTTATAAGCAACTTTTGTAATTCGTATGCTTTTATTGATGTGATCTCTGTTTAAAAAAGATTTTATTCTTCTGTCTGTTTCATCATAGATATAACTTAATTCATTTAGTAAAATATCATTTTTAAATTGTTTTTCTGTTAACAAGTTGCCTGAAGCATCATACTCAAAACTTGCTTTTACATTAATACTTCCACCAGAATTGGATTTAAATAATTTTTCAATCATTTGTCCGGATTGGTTATACTTAAAAAATGATTCCTGATTAATCCAAGTTGCAATATAGGATTCGCTGGATGAAATTAAATGATTGGATTCATCGTAGTTTGAAATGATTTCTTTGTAGGTCCTTCCCTCATCGTTTAAACAAATTGTTTTAATTTGTTGTTTACTTGTTTTTACCTGTTGAAATCGCTCATCAGAGAGTACGTATTGCATCCCTAATTGAAAATTAGTTTTGTCGTTACTTATGTTAGTTTCTTTTGCCCGTACAATTTTTATTGGTAGGTTAGTTTCATTGTATTCGTAATAGGTACTTTCATAGTAGCTGCCATCATTAAATCTTGACATTTTTAAACGGTTAATGCTGTCGTAAAAAAAGTAGGTAGAAATGGTATCATAAATAAATTCATTTTTAATTCGTACTCCGCCATTTCTTATTTTTTTCGATTTTTTACTTACAAATTCAGTATGTATTTCGTGGCTGATAGTTTTAGAAATTACCGTATAATAAAATCGTGTAAGCAATCCCTCTTTATTAAATTCGTAATAATGTATTAACCCTTTATCTTCAGCAATCTGAAGATCTTTTTTGTCCATGATGTCAAAAATCAGCACCTTGATTTTGTTTTTTTTAATGTAATCCGAATTGAAATTTGGAAACTTATCAGGCCCCGGAATAGTGCTTGGATTAAGCATTTGAGCACTTAATTTTACAAAAGTGAGTAGAAAATAAACAGTAAGCGCTAAATAGTTAAACATGTGCTCACAAATATGCAATCAAAAGTTTCTCTTATTAAAACTTAAAAATATATTAATCAAAATTTTACGAACAATGGTTGTCAATTTTATATGATTTTGATCCACTTGTATTAATCAGTGATGGTTAAATAATTCTTTACGGTAAATGCTTACATTTTTGTAAATTCGTCATCTTATTTTAAAGAAATGAAAATATCATATAATTGGCTTAAAACACTTATAAATATCGACCTTTCTCCTGAGCAAGTTGCAGAACACTTAACTGCCTGTGGACTTGAAGTTGAAAGTATAGAGAAATACGAAAGCATTAAAGGTGGATTAAAAGGAATTGTAATAGGCGAAGTAGTTGAAAAAACAAAACACCCTGATGCTGATAAATTATCATTAACCAAAGTAAATGTTGGTAAGGATGAACTTTTAAACATAGTTTGTGGCGCACCAAATGTTGCTGCCGGACAAAAAGTAATTGTGGCTACAATTGGTTCTGTGTTGCATCCAACAACAGGTGATTCCTTCGAAATTAAAAAATCAAAAATACGTGGCGCATTAAGCGAGGGTATGCTCTGTGCAGAAGATGAAATAGGATTGGGAGAAAGCCACGCAGGAATTATGGTTCTTAACGAACATGCAGTTGTTGGAAGTAACGCAGCTGAATATTTTAATATTTCACAAGATTATGTTTTCGAAATTGGTTTAACACCCAACCGCGGTGATGCAGCATCGCATTATGGCGTGGCAATTGACCTTGCAGCAGTATTAAATTTAAACGCGAACGAATTGGTGCATCTGGTAAAAATTCCTGCAACTGAAAATTTAGATAATTCAATTGAAAAATTACCAATTACCGTTAGTGTTGGTGATTCAAAATCTTGTCCTCGATATTCGGGAATAACTATTACAGGTGTTACGGTAAAAGATTCACCTGATTGGTTAAAGAATGCCTTAAAAGCAATAGGAGTTAGACCTATCAATAATATAGTTGATGTTACTAATTATGTATTGCACGAATTGGGACAGCCATTACATGCATTTGATGCTGATAAAATAAAAGGCAATAAAGTAGTGGTTCGTAAAGCTCGTAACGAAGAGAAGTTTATTACTTTGGATGGAGAAGAAAGAACACTCACTAATACAGATTTAATGATTTGTGATGAAAAAGATCCGATGTGTATTGCAGGTGTTTTTGGAGGATTGAATTCCGGTGTGACAGAAAATACAACAACCTTATTTTTAGAATCTGCCTATTTTAGTCCGGCATCAATTCGTAAAAGCTCGAAACAACATGGTTTAAAAACAGATGCTTCTTTCCGATTTGAAAGAGGTACCGATCCTGAAATAACCGTTACTGCTCTTTCAAGAGCAGTAAAATTAATTTTAGAATTAGCTGGAGGGGAGGTTTCCGGTTCGTTAATCGATCATTATCCGGTAAAATTAGAAGAACAACAAATTGTTTTTTCATTCGACAGAGCAGATCAGTTAATAGGTAAAAAAATTGATCATAAGAAAATTAAAATCATTCTCGAATCATTAGGAATACATGTAGTACAAGAAGGTAAAGATGCCTTGCTTTTAAAAGTTCCAGTTCGAAAATCTGATGTATCCAGAGAATCAGATGTAATTGAAGAAATCATGCGCGTATACGGTTATAACAATATTGAAGTTTCTGAAAAAACATCTTTTTCCGTTTCGTATGCATTAAAAAAAGAAGTGTATAAAACAGAAGAAATCATTGCAGATTTTTTAAGTGCTAATGGTTTTACTGAAATCATGTCGACATCACTTACCAAAGAAAATTATTTTAGCGATAAATCTAATGTGGTTCATGTTTTAAATCCTTTAAGTGCAGATTTATCTGTTATGCGTTCTTCATTATTGTACAGCGGATTAGAAGCAATTGCTTACAACTGCAATAGAAAAAATAATGATTTATTATTGTTTGAAATTGGCAGAACTTACTCAAAACAAGATGGGCTCGATTTTAAGTACACTGAGCAAAAACAATTGGCTTTATTTGTTAGCGGAAAACGTTTTCCATTAAACCATTACGGTGCTAATGAAAAAACAGATTTCTTTACCTTAAAAGCAATAACTGAAAAAATTCTACAACGATTTAATTTAGCATCCTACACAATAAAAGAAGTAGAACAAGCTGAAAGTGAATTTTGCATTGAGTACTATGTAGGCAAAAAATTAATCGCAAGTATTTCAAAAATAAACAAAGCCACTTTGAAAAAATGCGATGTACAGCAGGATGTATATGCTGCATTATTTTACACGGAAGAGCTAACAAATTTATACAATCCAGATAAATTAAAATACAAGGAAGTTCCAAAATTCCCATCTGTGAGAAGAGATTTAGCTTTATTGCTTGACAAATCCATTAAATATGATCAAGTAAAAGAAGTAGCTGAAAAAACAGAGCGCAAACTATTAAAAGCAGTTAACCTATTCGATATCTACGAAAGTGAAAAAACAGGCAATAAAAAATCGTATGCAGTAAGTTTTATTTTTCAGGATGAACAAAATACCTTGACGGATAAAGATATTACAAAAACGATGGATAAGTTAATTAAAGCATACACTGAACAGTTGGGAGCAGAGATTAGATAATTTTAAAAAATAAATCATGAAAAAAATCAAACAAATTTCAATTTTACTTGTATTAACAATTACAACAAGTTTATTTTCTCAATCAAAAGAATACAAAGCAGGACAGGTATTTTATGTATCATTACCTGAATACATGAGTAAAACCATTGGATTAAATAATGCTGCATCTATTCAATATAAAAGTGAAGTAAAAGATGTTTATGGTTTTGTAATTATTGATCCTAAAGAAGATTTAAAATTAGCTGAATTAAATTATGGTTCATTGAAAGAATTTTACGATTACTTTATAAATGATTTTTTAGTTGATGAAGAAAAGCGTACTATTTCTGAACCCATATATAAAAAAAATGGTGCTATTAATTTTGTTGAATGTGATGCCTCTTATTATGATAAAGAAGCGAATATTGAAATTTATTATTTAGTAGGCATAGTTGAAACAAAGGAAAACTTTTATAAAGTACTTTCTTGGTCGAGTGTAGAAAACAAAGCAAAATTTAAAGAAGATTTTAGAAAGATTCTTTACAGTGTAAGGGATTAATTTTTGATTTAATAATATTTAGTTTATTCTATTAATCAATCAATTTAAATACTTTAATTTTAAGTTTAAATTTTTAAAAAAAACATAAATAGAATTAACTATTAATAAATCTAAATCTTTATATTAACAATTATTTTTAATATTACCCGAGCGCTGGCAACGAACAAACGCGGTGCCGATTCGGGTGAATGCTTTTTTTAGGGCAGCCA
>CAZTCG010000140.1:0-2347 GCA_964612005.1 uncultured Flavobacteriaceae bacterium
GCGGATCATTTAATGTTCCAAATATTACCTATTATAACTTAAATTTAACTGGAAGTGGAATTAAAAATGTTAGCGCACCTTTAGTTGTAAATAATGATTTATCAATTACTTCAGGTAGTTTAAATCTTGGAGCGAATAATTTAACTGTTGGCCGAGACTTAACTAATTCTACATCAATTACATCATCAAGTACAATAAACATTGCAGGTTCATTAACTTTTACAGGCACTGGTAATTTAGCAAGTAATAACACTTCAACGATAGTATTAAATGGCTCTGGTGCTGCACAAACAATAACGATTCCTAACGCGATAACAGTACCTTTTTATAATTTAACTTGCTCCAACGCAAGTGGTGGTAATATAAGTGTTACAGGCACTGGAAAATGCACATTAAAAAACACATTAGTAATCAACTCAGGAACTTTTAATGTTGGTTCGAATATTTTGACTATGTTGTCTGATGCATCATCTACTGCAATTATTGGAAACTCTGCAGGCTCAATAACAGGAAGTATGATTATTCAAAGATATATGGCACCTTGTGTTTACAGGAAATATGATTTAGGCTCGCCTGTTACATCTGCAACAATTGATGATTGGGATAATGAATTATTTATGAGCATTGGAGCTACAAATGATAATTCTTCTCCTGCATACCTTGGTGGGGAAGGAAGTGCTGGTGGTACAAGTTCAGTATTTATTTACAATAATCAATTAAATTCTACTAAAAAATACGTTGCTGTTTCTACAGGAACTAATTTAGTGCCTGGTAGAGGATATCAAACTTTAATTGCAGATGATTTAACAGGTTTCCCTGGAAGAGCAATTGATACAAGAGGAACTCCTAACATGGGATCATTATCCTTGCCTGTATTTATGACTGGTACGGATGGATTTAATCTTGTAGCTAATCCTTTTCAAGCAGAAATAGATTGGGCTCAGGTTACAAAATCTAATGTTAGCAACACTGTTTATTTTTTGGAATATAACGGAACTAAATCAACTTATTTAACGGCAAGAGAAAATCCAAAAATTAATCCTGGATTAGGTTTTATGTGTGTTGCTACTGGCGCTAATCCTTCGGTTACAATTACTCAAAATTCAAAAACAACAAATACTTCAAGTGCATTTGGTGCAAGATTTTCTTCTCCTGATGAGAAGAATTTTGACATAAGATTACGAATTTCTTCCCCAAATACCTCTGAATATAATGAAGCCGATTTGTATTTTGATAAAAAAGCTGAAACAGGGTTTGATTTTAAAGATTTTTTATTTGGTGAAAGTTTAATTGAGGACGCACCAATTGTAACTTTTGTTGATGCTGGTAAACAAATTGTAAGAAACTATTTTAATGATGAATTAGAAACTGTTTCATTTCCATTGTTAATTTCAACGCCAATCATTGGAAATTATTCAATTGATTTGGAAGGATTATATGAATCAAATGTTTATCAAGATGCCTACTTAGTAAATAATATAAGTAAAGAAAAATATTCTTTAAGAGATAACAAATCTGCTTCTATTTATTTCGATAAGATTGAAAATGATCATTTTCAATTAGTGCTTTCTAAAAAATCAAATACTGAATATGTTATTAATTTTTCATCAAATTCAATTTCAGTGTTTGCAACTTCAGAGAATTTAATAATTAAAAACTCTTCAAATAACAATCAACAGTTTGAATTGAAAGTTTATAATCTTCTTGGACAAATGTTAATGGAACAATCAAATACTATCTCAGGAAAATCAGAGTTAAGTATTCCTATTGAATTATTAAAAAGTGATATTTACGTTGTTAAGTTAAAAACGAATGAAGGAAACGAAATAACTAAGAAAGTAGTTTTGACCAAGTAATTATTTATTTTAATTGAAACGTTTTTTATTAATATTCACTTTATCTTCATTTCTTTTATCCTCTTTTGAATTGGATGAACTTTTAAAGATTTCCAATTTATTTGTGCATTTTAAAGAGCATCAGCTATTAAACAATCAACTTACTTTTTCAGATTTTTTATTTAATCATTACAGTATTCCGGATGATCACGATGGTGATTCTGAAAAAGATGAAAAACTTCCTTTTAAAAAACATCATGATTGTTTCATTGGTCAAATCAATATTGTTCTTCATCAACATGCTTCAATTAAACTAAAATTGGTTGAAGAAAACTTATCTAAGCCTTTACCTCATGTTGAAGAAAATTTTCCTCAAGGTTCTTTAACTAATATTTGGCAACCTCCAAAGTTGTCTTAATTTTTTCAACTGAAATTTGTAAAAAGAGAATTTAACAACTCTTTAAATTATTCATTTAAAAAATTAAGATGCTAAACAACATTATCGGTTTTTC
>CAZTCG010000140.1:2357-5656 GCA_964612005.1 uncultured Flavobacteriaceae bacterium
TATTTATAATTGGCCTTATAGGTTATGGAACCTATGAGCTAACCAGATTGCCAATTGATGCCGTTCCTGACATCACAAATAATCAAGTTCAGGTAATTACACTTGCTCCATCATTAGGCGCAACAGATATTGAACGATTGGTTACTTATCCGATTGAACAAGCCAATAGTAATATAAGTGGTTTGCAGGAAATCAGAAGCTTCTCTCGCTTTGGACTTTCTATAGTAACCATTGTGTTTGATGATGAAGTTGATGTTTACTGGGCTCGTCAGCAAGTTGCTGAACGAATTATAAAAGTTAAAGACCAAATTCCAAAGGGAATTGCACAAATTGAACTTGGACCCGTTACAACTGGACTAGGAGAAATTTATCAATACACTGTTCGTCCTGCAAAAGGATTTGAAAATAAATATTCAGTAATGGAATTAAGAACCATTCAGGATTGGATTGTTCGAAGGCAATTATTAGGTGTTAAAGGTGTTGCAGATGTAAGCAGTTTTGGAGGGAAATTGAAACAATATGAAATTTCAATTGACCCAAATAAACTCAATGAGTTTGGCATTACCATCAACGATGTCTTTAACGCATTAGAAAATAACAATCAAAATACAGGCGGTTCTTACATTGAAAAAGGCCCAACTGTTTTATACATACGAACAGAAGGTTTAATGCAAAGTCAGGAAGAAATTGAATCTGTTCTTATTAAAACTTTGGCAAATGGAATGCCTTTAAAATTGAAGGATGTAGCTATAATTAACATTGGTTTCGCAACTCGTTATGGAGCGATGTGTTTTAACAATGAAGGTGAAGTTGCCGGTGCGGTGTTGATGATGTTGAAAGGCGAGAACAGCAGTGATGTAATTAAACGAGTAAAAGAAAAAGTAGAACAAATTAAAAAATCTCTTCCCGAAGGAATTACCATTGAACCCTTTTTAGACAGGACTAAAATGGTGAACAATGCCATTGGCACAGTAGAGACCAATTTGCTGGAAGGTGCATTAATTGTATTATTTGTGCTCGTACTATTTCTGGGCAATTTTAGAGCAGGTTTACTTGTAGCTTCGGTAATACCTTTATCCATGCTGATTGCAGTAATACTTATGAATTTGTTTGGAGTAAGCGGAAACCTGATGAGTTTAGGTGCATTAGATTTTGGATTGATTGTAGATGGAGCCGTGATAATTGTAGAAGCTGTTATGCATCAAATTTCGCATCATAAAAGATTAGCTTCAAAATTAAAGTTAAACCAAATTGAAATGAATGAGGAAGTAAAACATTCTGCAGGAAAAATGATGAACAGCGCAGTATTCGGACAAATTATAATATTAGTTGTTTACCTTCCCATTTTTACCTTGCATGGAATTGAAGGAAAGATGTTTAAGCCAATGGCGCAAACCGTTGCTTTTGCTTTGTTAGGAGCATTTGTGTTATCATTAACCTATGTTCCCATGATGAGTAGTTTGGTGTTGAGTAAAAAAATTGGACACAAAAAAAATCTTTCTGATCGTATGATGGAGAAAATTGAATCAAGTTATGAATCAATTTTTATTCGTTTGATTCGAATCCCAAAAATCATAATTGCTATAATCGTTTTTCTTTTTATCTCAGCAGTATTCTTATTAACTCATCTCGGCGGTGAGTTCATTCCTGCTTTGGAAGAAGGTGATTTTGCAGTTGAAACTCGTGTGTTGAATGGAAGCAATTTAGCAACTACAATGGAATATACGCAGAAGGCTGCAGGTATTTTAAAGCAGCGTTTCCCGGAAGTAAAACAAGTGGTAACTAAAATTGGTAGCGGAGAAATACCCACCGATCCAATGCCAATGGAGGCTGCAGATATGATGGTGATTTTAAAAGATAAAAGCGAATGGACAACTGCCTCAACATTTGCAGAGCTTGCAGATACCATGAGCAAAGCTGTATCAGAAGTTTCAGGGATTACGGTAAGCTTTCAGTTTCCTGTGCAAATGCGTTTTAATGAATTGTTGACAGGAGCAAAGCAAGATATTGTGTGCAAAATTTTTGGTGAAAATTTAGATACACTTTCCAAATATGCCAATGAATTGGGTAAGCAAGTTTCGTCTATCCAAGGCACAAAAAACTTATATGTTGAACCAGTAACCGGGCTTCCACAGCTTGTTGTGAGACTTAATCGTGATGCCATTGCAGAATTCGGATTGAATGTAAATGATGTAAATAGAGTAGTGAATATGGCATTGGCTGGGCAGTCTGCGGGTTTTATTTATGAAGGTGAAAAGCGATTTGATTTGATTGTTCGTTTAACCAACGAGCAAAGAAAAAGCATTAATGATATAAAGAATTTATTAATACCGATCTCTTCAGGTAAACAAATTCCCTTATATCAAGTAGCTGAGGTAAAGATGGAAGAAGGGCCCAATCAAATTCAGCGGGAGGATGCAAAACGTAGAATCATTGTTGGATTCAATACGGAAGGTAGAGATGTTCAATCTATTGTAGAAGAACTTCAAAAGAAAACAGAGCAATCAATAAAATTACCTAGTGGTTATTACATAACTTACGGAGGTTCTTTCGAGAATTTAAATGAAGCAAAAAAACGCTTGAGCATAGCTGTTCCTATATCACTACTGCTGATTTTTTTATTGCTTTATTTTGCATTCAATTCCATGCAACAGGGTTTATTAATTTATTCTGCCATTCCCTTATCCGCAATTGGCGGAATTTTCGCATTGGCCATGCGCGGTATGCCATTCAGTATCAGTGCAGGTGTTGGATTCATTGCCTTATTTGGAGTTGCTGTGTTGAACGGTATTGTATTAATTGCAGAATTCAACCGTTTAAAATCAAGTGGCATAACAGATTTAGTTCAATTGGTTATCATAGGTACAAAAACACGTTTACGACCAGTATTAATGACGGCCTGCGTTGCTTCACTTGGTTTTTTACCAATGGCCTTGAGTAACGGTTCAGGTGCGGAGGTGCAGCGTCCTTTGGCAACTGTCGTAATTGGTGGTTTGCTCATTGCAACATTTCTAACATTATTTTTATTGCCAATCCTTTATGTGATATTCGAAACAAGAAATGAAATGAAAGTAAAACTTTCAAAAAGCAGTTTAGTAATTGTTTTTTTATGTTTTATTTCTTTTGCAAATGCACAAGATAAAACTACAATCAATTTACAATCTGCAATTGATTCAGCATTAAAAAACAATACTTCATTAACTATTGAAAAATTAAATGAAGCTTATCAAAAGCAATTGATTTCCACTGCAACTCAACTTCCGAAAACTATTGTAAGTACAGAGTACGGGCAATTGAAC
>CAZTCG010000141.1:0-5636 GCA_964612005.1 uncultured Flavobacteriaceae bacterium
GATCAAATTGTTTATTAATATCTCTATTTGATTTATTAATTGTTGCATAATCTACAATGTTTTGACCAAAAGATCCACCACCGGCGCCTCCCCAAGAACAGTTAATGATATGCGCACCGTGATCAGCTGCGTAAGTTATACCTTCGTAACCTGCAATAACATAACCTACACCACCAGAACCTCTCGTGTCGTTATCAGCAGCTGCTTTAACGATTAAAAGTTTACAATTAAAGCCAATTCCTGCACCTCCAACATTATTATCGGATACTTGAGACGCGCAACCTGATACATGTGAACCATGGTTGTTATTTGCTCCCATACAGTTAGGATTATTATCTCCAACTACAGTATTATAGTCAGCTCCGCCTAAATCCCAACCATTATAATTATCAGTATAGCCGTCATTATCGTCATCGACCCCATTAATTGGATCTGCATTATTTCGGTAAATATTGGCAGCTAAATCAGGATGATCTAAATCACTTCCGCTATCAACAATAGCTATTACTGTATTTGCATCTCCTCTTGATCCTCCAAGTGCTAAATCCCAAGCCTTATAAGCTCTGATGCGTTTAAAAGCATTACGTTGGTTTCCGGCAACTGAATCTGCTCGCGTATCATTAGGCTCGTAATCAAAAAATTTAAAAATATAATGTGGTTCAGCATAAACTAATGCACCAGTTGCTAATAACTGATTTGCTGCGTATTCAATATCAATGTTATTAGTATATTTTAATTCATATATTAAAGAAAGATCAGCATATTTTTGACCATATTCATTTTTCTCTTTTTCAGGTGCCTTATGTAAAGGGAATTTTTTTTCCAATTTTTCAACTCCTAAATAGCTTAATACTAATTGTAATTGTGGATGTTGAATAGTGTTTAGTTGAGCAACGCTTCTGTATTTAGGACTCAATTTAAAAACAAGGGTTTTTTGAAGATAATCATTCTCGGTTATTTGTTCCGACAATTTAAATTTTCGAATGTTTTTAAATGGAGATTTGTTTTGTGCAATAGTTATAGTAGTTGTAAAAATTAATGCTACAAAAATTGCAAGAGTAAATTTATTTTTCATTTTGATTTTTTTAAACCTTTATTGTTATAATATTAATGCAAATAACTTGAATTAACACTGAAAAATTCTTTTTTTTTACAAGCGTAGTTAAATGATGATGAATGGTAAGCTTATTTATATAAGCCTTAAGTGCTGTTTAAAAAAGGATTTGTTTTTAATTTTTCAGATAAACAGTTAACGTTTTATACCACGCCTATCCATTTCTTTTTGATATGCATCTGCATATTTTTTATGTTCGGCATATGTAACTGAAAAATTTGAATAGCCTTTCAAATCAGGTTTTGCGCAGAAAAAAATAAAATTATGTTTTTCGTGATTTAGAACAGCATCAATTGCTTGATTATAAGGTAAACATATTGGTCCGGGTGGCAGGCCTAAATATTTGTATGTATTATAGGGTGAATCGATTTTTTTATCTGCATTTAATACCCGATGAGTATTGAAATTACCAGAAGCAAATATTAATGTTGGATCTGCTTGTAACAACATTTTTTTATTAATACGATTTAAATAGACTCCAGCTATTTTGCATTGTTCAGATTTTATGGTTGATTCGCATTGAACAATAGATGCAAGAGTAATAATTTCTGTTTCGCTATAATTCATTTTTTTAGCTTTTTGCTTCCTCTCCTCTGTCCAAAATTTCTGGTAGTTAATTAAAACCAGTTTTAGAAAATCAGATAAGGAAGTATTCCAAAACAAATGGTAAGTTTCCGGTAAAAATAAAACTCTCGCTGTTTCTTTATTAAAACCCATTTCTTGGAGTTTTTTTTCATCTTCAAAAAATGCCTCTAATTCACTTTCAGTTATTTCAAGTTTGCTACTAATTTTTTTTATGATTTGATCTTGTGTTCTATCAGTATAGTTAAAGGTAAGGGAAACCATTTCTTGTTTGCCCGATTTTATCATATTAATAATTTGCCTATTCGTCATTTTTGATGAAATACGATATTTTCCGGGTTTAAATTCTTTATCAAGATTTAATTTTCGAGCAAGCCAATCAAATGAACCCATATTAATTATTAACCCTTGTTCATTTAAATCGTTAAGTAAATCTTCATAGCTTGAGTTTGATTTTACATAAAAAAAAGCAGCATTTTTTCCGTTTAGTTTAACGTTGTTCTTAATCAAATTTTGGTAAGCAATCCAAACACCCCAAGCTGATAATAGAAGAAAAATCACCAATATTGAGCGAAATAATTTTACACCAAATGATTTTTTCTTTGCCATAACTTTTAACTTTCCCAAAATTAAATAAACAATCTAAGTCACACAAATTTATAAAATAAAGACAAAAAGTCATTAAAATTCATTTTTAAATGACGTTTTGACTCATTTTGATTTCTTTTTTATTGAAGGAACATAAGTTGATTAGCATGTAACAACAAATTAAAATTTATATATTATGACACGAGTAACATTAAACAAAAAAAACAACGATGGTTTAACACCTTTATTTAATGAAGTTTTTAATGATTTTTTTGGAGGATCTAACTTGCCTCGTTTTTATGGCAAATCCATTCCGGTTAACACCTATGAAACAGAAAAAAGCTATCATTTAGAATTTTCTGCACCGGGTTTTGAAAAAACTGATTTTAGAATTCACCTAGAAAAGTACTTACTAGCTGTTTCTGCTGAAAAAAAACTTGATGAAAATTACGAAGAAAAAAAATATTCTAAACGTGAGTTTAATTTACAATCATTTGAAAGAACCTTTAACTTACCGGATAATGTTGATGAAGATAAAATTATAGCTGAATATAAAAATGGAATTTTAACTATTGAACTTCCCAAAAAAAATCAGGAGAAGAACAATTTAAAACAAATCACTATTCAATAAATAAAACAAACTTGTTATTAAATGGGCAATAATGTATTGCCCATTTTTTTTGTATTTAGTGTAACATTTAGAATTCATAATCGTATTAAAAAGAAAAAAGTAAATGAGACAACTAAAAATTACCAAACAAGTTACTAATAGAGAAACTGCCTCGCTTGATAAATATTTACAAGAAATCGGCAGAGTTGATTTAATAACAGCAGAGGAGGAAGTTGAGCTTGCAAGAAAAATAAAGGCAGGTGATCAGGCAGCTTTAGAAAAGTTAACCAAAGCAAATCTTCGTTTCGTAGTTTCTGTTTCTAAACAATATCAAAATCAAGGTTTGAGTTTGCCCGATTTGATTAACGAAGGTAATTTAGGCTTGATTAAAGCAGCCCAACGTTTTGATGAAACAAGAGGGTTTAAATTCATTTCTTATGCCGTTTGGTGGATTAGGCAGAGTATTTTGCAGGCATTGGCTGAGCAAGCTAGAATTGTAAGATTACCACTAAATAAAATCGGATCTATTAATAAAATAAATAAGACATTTTCAAAACTGGAACAGGAGTATGAGCGAGAACCAACGGCTGAAGAAATTGCTGTTGCTTTAGATCTTTCTACTAACGAAGTTTTTGAAACCATGAAAAATAATGGTCGTCATGTTTCCATGGATGCACCTTTAAGCATGAATGACGATGGTGGAAGTATGTATGAAGTAATGGAAGAAAAAGACAGCCCCAATCCATCAAAAGGTTTAATTGACGAATCGTTAAGAACGGAAATTGAACGCGCATTAAATACTCTAACCGTAAGAGAAGCTGACGTTGTTCGGCTATTTTTTGGATTAAGCGGAACTAACCCAATGACGTTAGAAGAAATAGGTGAGAAATTTGACTTAACCAGAGAACGTGTTCGACAAATAAAGGAAAAAGCTGTAAGAAGACTCAAACATACTTCTAGAAGTAGGTTACTGCAAAGTTATTTGGGTTAATCCTAACTATTTAAACTTTAGGAATCCAGGGAGTTTCAGTTGCATTTAAATCTTGTGTAAACTTTCTGGAGAGAATAAATAAATAATCTGAAAGACGATTGAGGTATTTGTAAATAAGTTGTTCTACTTTTTCGTTTTCTGCTAATTTTAAAACTGCTCGTTCGGCTCTTCTACAAACACAACGAGCGACATGGCAATAAGAAATTGTTGTGTGCCCACCAGGTAAAACAAAATGTTTCATTTCAGGTAGCATTTCATCCATCTTATCCATTTCATTTTCAAGCAATGTTATATCATCTTCGGATAATGTTGGCAATTTCATTTTTGTGTCTTCTTTACCAACAGCCAGTAAAGAGCCTATAGTAAATAATCTATCTTGAATAGCTATTAAAATTAACTTAGTATGTTCATCAATGGATTGATCTCTAATGAGGCCAACAAACGCATTGAGTTCATCAACACTTCCATAAGCTTCAATTCTTATATGATGTTTTGGTAAACGAACACCTCCAATAAGAGAGGTTTCACCCTGATCTCCCGTTTTGGTATAAATCTTAAATCCCATGTTAAAATGCTATGCTTAAATTAATATTTGGAAGAAATGGAAGCTGATCTTTTCGTTGTTGAGTTATTCTATCGAAATAAAAGATGTTTGCTCTATTGTAAGCATTAGTAACACCTGCATTCACTTCTATTGCTAATTTTTCTGAAACATTGTATTTGTATTTAATACCTAAATCCAAACGATGATATTGAGGTAATCTTCCCTGATTTAATCCTGCAGGGATATAACCGATTCCGGAATTTAATGTGGTATAGTCCTGATCAATACCACCGGTTAAATTTAATTTAGGATAAAATCCCTGAGTTTGAGTAAACGGGAAACCACTTCCATAATTCCATCTTGCGTTGATTTCCCATCTTTTTTTCTTACCTAAAGTATATGAAGTTACAACATTAATATTATGTCTTCTATCCCAAATAGGTTTATATGATTTTGAGCCATCCCAGCGTTCATTAAATCCAAGAGAGTATGTTACCCAAAAGTAAAAACGTTTTAGGTCGTATTTAACTACAAAATCAAGACCCTTTGCCCAACCCGTTTCCACAATAAAATCTTTTTTTACTGAATCTGGAAATGTAGTATGTACTACATCATCATTAAAAATTTTATCGCGATTAACATTAGTAAGATGAGTAAACCATTTTTGGTAACCTTCAATATTAACTTCAATATTTTTAAATAAGTCAAACTCAACTCCGCCAATTAAGTGTACAGCTTTTTGAAGTTTAGTGGTAAGTTCTTTAGGGTCAGCGCCTGCTTTTGGAACATAGGTTTCTTGTAAATTTTCCGGTCCGGATAAAAATCCGTAAAATAAATTTACAATATCTCTATCAGAGTTAGCTGCAATTAAATTTTGCGAATAAACACCTGATGCAAATTTAAACCTTAACTGTTTTTTTAAGTTGTATTTAAATGATAATCTCGGTTCAGGTGAGAAATTAGACAGTGAAGCATAATAGTGTAAACGTAGGCTAGGTTCAATTACTAATTTTTTATTTTGTGTAATGTGTTTATACTTTAAGAAACCTGCAATTTCAGTTGTGTTTTCCTCTTGACGGATATCACTTCCAAATTCATTTCTATAAAATAATTCTGTTTTAAAACCTATCATTTCAAAGCCATATTTTACTTCATCTTTTCCTATAAAATTGGTGAATTTAAGTCCCATGTTAAATCCATTGATATC
>CAZTCG010000142.1:0-2210 GCA_964612005.1 uncultured Flavobacteriaceae bacterium
TTCGCTTCGCGTAGATTTTTGCGCAGCGTAGCCTTGCAAAAATCAGTGAACGAAAAAAATAGTGGAAGGAATCAACAATGCAGCCGGGAGTTTTTTTGTTTCTTTTTTTGGCGGTCAAAAAAAGAAAAAACATAATTATTAATGCAAAGGTTTTTAATGTTTTTGTGAAAATAACTTGCATTTATTTTTAAATATTTAAGGTTAGTATTATCGTTAACAGAAAATTAATTGTTTTTAAGTAAAACCTAATTAATAAACTTTTTGTTTTACACATTCAACTTAAATGAATTAAACCTTAACTGTAAATAGTAACAGCTATGATTATCTCTTTTTTTTATTACTTTTAATTCAATGAAAAAATTTAATGTTAGGGTATACGGTTTATTAATTTATCAAAATTGTTTACTCGTAACTCAGGAGAAAATTTCAGGACAAATAATAACTAAATTACCCGGTGGTGGTTTAGAATTTGGTGAAGGCACTACAGATTGCTTGAAAAGAGAATTCAAAGAAGAATTGAATCTGGAAATTGAAATACACAATCACTTTTACACTACTGATTTTTTTGTTCCATCGGCTTTTGATGATTCTCAGGTAATAAGCATTTACTATACTATTAATTCGCCAAACATTAATCCAACAATTCATGTTGCAAGTAATGAAAAAATGGTTCAATCCATTAAATGGGTACCAATAATTGATCTGGAAAGCAAGCTTTTTCATTTTCCAATTGATAAACATGTAATTAATCTTTTTAAATCAGCATACAATCATTAATACTTTAGTATTTTTGCAAGTATGTCAAAAGTTTATAACCAAATAAACCAACTTCAACTTAATAGTGGAACAATTGTTACTATTGGCACATTTGATGGAGTTCATTTGGGGCATAAAAAAATTTTAAAGCAACTACTAGACAAAAAGCAGCAAAGTGGCTTAGAAACAATGGTGTTTACCTTTGATCCACATCCGCGTAAAGTTCTTTTCCCGGAACAAAAAGATTTAAAACTAATTACAAATACAAATGAAAAAGTAAGTTTGTTAAAAGAATTAGGAATAGATCATGTTTTAGTATATCCTTTCAATAAATCTTTCAGTGAAATCAATCCGGAAGAATATATAGGTGATATTTTAGTTAATCAACTCCATGCTAAATGCATCATCGTTGGATACGATCATCGATTTGGAAAAAATAGAGCGGGTGGTTTAGAATTATTAATACACTATGCTGAAAAATATAAATATGAAGTAATAGAAATTGCAGCCGAAGATATTAATTCAATCAACATTAGTTCAACTCAAATACGTAAAGCAATTGAATCAGGTAATATTGAATTAGCCAATCAATTTTTAGGATATTCATTTTTTATATCAGGTAAAGTAGCAGAGGGTAAAAAACTTGGTAGAACAATTGGATTTCCAACAGCCAATATTATTATTACTGATCAGGATAAAATAATACCTAAAATTGGGGTTTATGCTGTAAAAGTTAAAATAAGACAATTCGAGTATAATGGGATGTTAAATATTGGTTTTAATCCAACAGTTTCATCAAGTAAAGAAATAAAAATGGAAGTGCATTTATTTGATTTTAATCAGGAAATCTATGGCGAAGAACTAAAAGTCTCTTTCGTTTACAGAGTAAGAGATGAACAAAAATTTACCGGCATCGATTCCTTAAAACATCAATTGGAATTGGACAAACAACAAATCATACAACTGCTTAAATGAGAATTCTACTTAGCATATTTTTTATTTCCTTCTTTGTTTTTTCCCGTGCACAATTATTGGATTCTTTAGCTTTAGATACAATTTATTCGTTTACTTCCATTGAAGAAGCTTTGAAACAACCTGAAAATGTTATTAAATTGGAGTTAAGAAAAAAGAAACTAAAAACCTTTCCTTCGGAAATTTTTCAATTTAAAAACATACAATACCTGGATATTTCAAAAAATAGCCTTACCGAATTACCAGATTCTATTGAAGTACTTTCTCAACTACAATATCTGGATGTTAGTAAAAATAAACTTCAGGTTTTTAGTGCTAAAATAGGTAAACTGGAAAATCTATTTCATTTAAACTTAAATAACAATGAGTTCTCTGCAATACCAGTAACAATAGGAAATTTAAAAAAATTACGCTCACTCGATTTGTGGAGCAACAATTTAGACATCTTTCCGGAGAGTTTAAATAAATTAAAAAGCTTACGA
>CAZTCG010000142.1:2277-4832 GCA_964612005.1 uncultured Flavobacteriaceae bacterium
CAACTATTCATTTTTCTCCCAGCTGTAATTGTAAGTGGTAGCAAACTTTTTAAAATTACATAACAACAATAGGTAATTATTTTTTAATTACTCTTAAATCCTCACTAATTCACCACTCACCTATTTTAACTATTCATTAGTAGTAAAAGCTAAATAACAATGTTTATATTTGTTTTACTATGCTAGTAAGTGAAACAAAAATAAGAGTGCGATACGGCGAAACCGACAGGATGGGTTATGTGTATTATGGAAATTATGCGGAATATTATGAAGTTGGACGGGTTGAAGCATTACGAAAATTAGGTTTTAGCTATAAAGAAATGGAAGACCAGGGCATATTACTACCTGTGCTTGAATTTTCAATCAATTATAAAAAACCTGCATTTTACGATGATGAAATAACAGTTAAAACATCTATCAAAGAAATGCCCGGTGTAAAAATCACTTTTCATTACGAATGCTATAATGAAAATAATGAGTTACTTAATGCCGGAAAAGTAACGCTTGTTTTTGTAAATAAAAACACAAACCGTCCTTGTCAGCCTCCGGAATGGTTTACTAATGCTATAACACCATTTTTTAAATAACTAAAAATGAGTAATGAAAAAAAATAGCTTTTTAGTTTTAATAATACTATTTTGTTTTCATTTAATTGCTCAAATTGAACAACCCATTTTTTTAAAAAGTGAAGTAGACCAATTACCTGAAAATTACGGAGGAAATCCTGAATTTATTCGTTTTATAAACGAACAATTAATTTATCCATCTAAAGCTTTAGAAAATAAAATTGAAGGGAAAGTAACAATCACATTCGCTTGCAATGAACATGGTGAAATAATACATTACAACATAAGTAATTCTGTTAATGATTTATTGAACAACGAAGCCATACGATTATTTAAATTATTAAAATGGCATCCTGCTTATAAAAATAAAAAACCGTTTTTTTTCAATCATTATATTGAAATACCATTCAGTATAAAAAAATTTAAAAAAAATCAAAAGAAAAATTACACCTGTTTACTCTCAAACATACCAGAAGATAGCACTTTTACTGTTTATACAAAAGCAGATCAAGCGCCTGAATATGAATTTGGAAAAGATTCACTAGTTAAATTTATTTTTGCAGAATTAGAATATCCGCACGAAGCTTTACTAAGAAATATTGAAGGAACAGTTAAACTTGGATTTATAGTAGAAAAAAATGGCTTAATCACTAACATTGATTTATTGAAAGAACTTGGAGGAGGTTGTCAGGAAGAAGCTGTACGAGTTTTATCAGCAACCAAATGGAAACCTGCACTTAAAAATGGAAAAAGAGTACGCTTTCAGATGGATTATACATTTTATTTTAAATTAAATAATCAAGTAAAGGATAATTTAATGAAATCACAAAACAGCGGACAGTACTAGTAAGTAATTCTAAAATGAATAAAAACAAAATTTGGTATAATTTATTACCTTTTTAACTGCCTAATCCAAAAAGTAATTTCGAAAAAAAATTAAAATACAACGCTGTATTATCTCAGTATTAATTAAACAATTCAAAACAAAATAAATTAGATTTAATTTTAAAAAATAAATAAATTTGACTACTCTAAATTAAACAACACACGAATCATGGCAATTTATAGATTTAAAGTAAGTTTTGAAGATTACGACGAAGTAAACCGAATCATTGAAATAAAATCAACTCAAACTTTTTTAGATTTTCATAACTGTATTCAAGAGTCTATAAAATTTGATAATAAACATGCTGCTTCCTTTTTTGTGAGCGATGATTTTTGGAGAAAAAATGATGAAATTACTCTATTAGAAGAAGATGCCGATTCTGACACAAAACTAATGGCGAAAACTAAAATTGCAAGTCATATCGAACATCCTTATCAACGTTTCGTTTATTTATATGATAAAAATGTGCAGTGGAGTTTTTTAATTGAATTAATTAAAATTGAGAAAGAAAATCCAAAATCAAAATATCCTTCTTGCGTTAAATCAAATGGATCAGCTCCAAAACAATATAAACAAAACTTAACTCAACCTGAAACTAATCCGATTCAAGATCCCATACTTGCGGCTTTAGCAGGTGGAGCAGCTGCAGATTTGCTTATTGATGATGAGCAGGAAGATGAAGCATACAATAAAGCAACCGAAGAAGAAGATATGGGATTAAATGAAGGTGATTTAGACTTTGCTCAAAGTGAAGAAGGTGAAGAAGAAGAAAATGAAGGTGAAGAAAATGAAGAATCAGAGGATAGTGAAGATGATTACGGATTTAATGAAGAATCAGGAGATGATAATTACTAAAATGTGTTGCAAAATTCTTCGAATAAATATTTAATCATTATTGCGGGCCCTACTGCTGTTGGCAAAACCTCACTTTCCATTCAACTTGCAAAAAAATTAAACTGCGACATTATTTCTGCCGATTCAAGACAGATTTTTAAGGAAATGAGTATTGGCACTGCCAAGCCAACAATTGATGAAATGAATGGTGTTACACATCATTTTATAAATCACATTTCTATTAATGAGAATTATAATGCAGGCGTATT
>CAZTCG010000142.1:4940-5596 GCA_964612005.1 uncultured Flavobacteriaceae bacterium
TGTAAATTTTCTTGATCAGTACTTTAAAACAAATGATTATGTTATAATGTGTGGCGGAACAGGTTTATACATTGATGCTGTTTGTAATGGCATGGATGAATTAATTGGTGCTGACATAGAATTAAGACAAGAAATTGAAAACAAGTACAACGAATTTGGTTTATCATGGTTACAAGAAGAAATAAAAAAACTAGATCCAGAATATTTCGAAGTAGTTGATCAAAAAAATCCGGCAAGATTAAAACGTGCATTAGAAGTTTGTTTGTCTAGTGGAAAAAAATATTCTCAACAACGAACATCTCCATCAAAAAAAAGAAACTTTTCTCCTATTAAAATTTTATTGAACGAAGATCGGGAAACTCTTTATCAACGGATAAACAAACGAGTTGATGTAATGATGGAAAAAGGTCAATTAAATGAAGCAAAAGAGCTTTTTCATTTAAGGCATTTAAATGCATTAAACACTGTTGGCTATAAAGAGTTGTTTGACCATTTTGATGGAAAAATCAGTTTAGATTTTGCAGTTGATGAAATAAAAAAAAATAGTAGAAGATATGCAAAACGTCAACTCACCTGGTTCACCAAAACCAAGGAATACAAGCAGTTCAGTAATAAAGAAATAGATGCTATTTTAGAATACTTGAAATCTATGCTTA
>CAZTCG010000143.1:0-1987 GCA_964612005.1 uncultured Flavobacteriaceae bacterium
TTGCTTTTTTATAATCGTCAGTAATCATGATTATTTCCTCAATTGGGTAGTAATTATTAAATACATCATATATATCTTCAACATACATTATAATGTAAAAAGGATGATTATTTTTTTCCATATTAAATGTTTCTCTCATAATTACTTTTAAATTACTAAGTATAAAAATAACAGTTAAAGTCAAATTGTCAATTCCAAAAAATACCATTTATCAAATTTTTCCCAATTAAAAGTATAGGTGTTTTCTAAATTAACTTTAACATGTTCTCTACCTTTGCAATTAATCCACAACTCTTTATTTGGTTCAGTAGTATATTGATGATGCGTTGGAAAAACAGTACCAACTCCAATTTTTGATTGGTTAACATAGGGAGCGCTATCAGTAATTACGTATAATTTACCTAAATTAAATTTATCATTACACGCAATTTCAAGTGCTTCTATATCGGCATAAATATCAATTCGGCCATGATCTTGTGCACCCTGAATAGATGTTTTAAACTTTAACTCTATTGCACAATTAATTTGATTTAAAAACTCACATGTGATATCAAAATATTTTGTTCTTCCTTTAATGTTTTTGCAACGCGTTTCAAGGTCAACCAAAAATTGGTCTTCCCTATTTAAACAATAAAGATTTCCTACTTTCTTAATTACATCCGCGAAGTGATATTGAAATGGAGCTTCAGTAGAAATAAAATGTCTGTTATTAATAAATTGTGATTTAAAAACTGTCCAAGCATTATTTAATACTTGATGAAGACGCTGTTTGTATTCAAAATGTAATGTTGTTGTTGTATTCATATAACTATTTATGTTTTTTTGTGGTCAAATGTTGTATATCTTGAATCTAGATTTGTATTAATTCATGTTATAATTTATTTATTTGATTTAAATCTTTTTTACGTTCTATTACAAACTCATCCAATGTTTATAAATGATAACCATGGCTAAAGTATCTAATTTGCAATAGCTCAATAAAGCATGTTTAATCGATTCTTTTTTAGCAAAGTCATTTTTTGCAAATCCATAAAGCATATCTTGGTATGCGCGCATAGCTGCTGTTCCTTCATTTACTTCGTATGCATCAATTTCTTGCACAGCGGGTAAAAGTTTGTAGGGAGACAATACCTCTTCATTTTCTTTTTTGTAAAGGTTTACTCCGGGTTGAAAATTTTCTAATAATGATTTAATTTCTGGATTGGTAAAACTTTTCAGTACAGCCGGTAAGGTAACTTTTATGCTTGTTTTGGCATTGGTGTAAGGATGAAAATATCCCCTGTCTGCCATCTTACACATATCGGTTAATTCAGTGGTATCTTTTTCATCAAATTTAACAACTCGTTCCAGCCATTCTGCTAAAGAAGGATTGCTGTAATTATATTTTTCCATCTGAAAATAAATGTCTCTTAAAATAGTATTCTCATGATGCGACCAAATCATAATTTCACCTCCATCATTTGTTGCAGCCATTAACGATTCAGCAAAAGAAAAGTTTGGGAACGCTTCATTGCTATTAATCCATTCTTTATGAGTAAGAGATGATGTAGTTATATCTAAAGTATGACAACTCCATTGAAAGGCAACATTTTCATAGGGCCTCATGCCTTTATGGTATGGTAATGCCATACGCGAAGTTTCAAAATCGATAAAATGGATTTTCTTTTTCAGCATTCTCAACTCCATTTTTAATTCTTCGCTGATCCATTCGTGCTTAAAAGTTAATTGCATAAATGGGCGATTATTATGGTAAGGTTTATTGTTTTTTCGATTTTCAGGATTTAAAAGATCAGCAGGAAAATCACTCAACTTTACTTTCCCCTCACTAATTAATGATTCTACAATATTATCGTGATGACGATTAACATTACCTAATTGATGTAATTTTAATATATCAGGCGGAGCGTCTGCCAATTTCCCCCAACAATGCCTGAAGCCATCAGTTGCAGGATCCTCTGATCGAAATTCACACTTTGCACAGGCAATA
>CAZTCG010000143.1:1997-5591 GCA_964612005.1 uncultured Flavobacteriaceae bacterium
AGATTTTACAAAACTCGTTGCGTTTTGAATGATGCGTGGTAAACAAGTATTTACTTCATCCGTTAAGTCAACTAAAGTTAATAGATCATCATTTAATAAATCTGTTACATTTCCGTGAAAATTTACATCATAACCAACGAACTTAGATCTAGGCTTATGTGATTTAATTAAATCAAACATCCCATTTAATCCTTCTATAGTAGTTACCTTATTTTTATCGGGCATAAATAAAAAAGGAATAATCTTAAACTGCGGATAAGCATTACTAGTAACAAAATATTGAAATGCTACATCTTCTAAGTATTCACCAAGAGATTGTTTTTGATTTTCAATATCTGAACTGTCAATTGATTTTGCTTTTACCTCTATCAAATTAATGGTATTGCCTTTTTTCTCCAAAATATCTATCCGAATTAAAAAATTCTCAAATAGTATGGAAGCTTCATAAATAATAATGTTTTCATTATTCAGAATTAATTCATTTGTTTTTGCAGCTGATATCTCCGGACTTCCCTCCCCGCTTAAATCAACACCTCCTGGGTATAGTAACGTAGCCAGTTTACCAACCATATATCCTCCTTCAGCTAACAACTCCATAAACTCGTTACCTTCAAAAGTTGTTGGAAACTTAAGTTTTCGGTAATATAATTTAGTTGGGCAAGTCATGGCCACTTTAAAATCTGATTTGGAAACAAATAATTTAATCATGTATTTTAAAATTTTTCAGTTTTCATAAGACATGTTTCATGTGCCTTAATTTGTATTTGTACTGTTGAAAATAGCTATTTATAGAAGTAAATTTATATTCGAGTCTTTTAAAATAAATTTTGCAGGAAAATATATATAATTTTTTATAGTCATTTAAATTAATTTTATTGAACTGCAAAACTCCATTTTGGATAATTAAAATTTAATTTTATTTCAAAAATTGAATTTATTTTTAGTTTTGTTTTTGCTACATGTATATAGGAATAGTTTTGTTCCAAATTTCCATTTACATCATAATTTTTTATTCCATAATATTCAGGGCGATGAATGATTAAAATATGATTAACATACTTCTCATTTTTTGCCTCAAAGGAATATGGAAATAAATTATCTTCTTCGATTCGCTTATCAAGTTGTGCTAGCAAAATAATATTCTTATTTAAACTTTTTGCTATTAGTTTTAAATACCTGAATACAAAATGATAGTTTTTATTTTTACCAAAAAGAAATTCTATTTCTTCATTTAAATCTCCCATGTCATCTATAATAAAATAATCAAATTCATCTTTATATAGTACAATCATTTCAATTAATTCCAAAAGGCTTGGACGCTCAATACAAATTGAATTAAAATTATTTTGATCAGTCGTTATATTAAGTATTTCTGCTTTATAAGAAATTTCCGCTTCTGATTCTCTTAAAGAAATATAACACCCTTTTTGAATACTATTTTTGAGTATAGTTAATCCAAGAAAAGTTTTACCCATTCCTGGCCTTCCCCCAATCACAATTAATTCATCATTTTTAAAATTCAATTTATTTTGGATAAATGAAATATCAAGATTTGTATTTTCCATTTTAAATAGATTTGTTATTGATTTTCCATTATATTTCTATTTCAGCTATTGAAAATCTAATCGTTAAGTTAATTATAATTAATCACTACAATTATTGGCACCAGCTAAGGAATTCCAGTTAAGTTGATTCTCAATTATGTCTTCTCTAGCATACTCATCTGTGTATTGAATTAAAGATTCAATAAGCAACTTTTTTGAGAATAAAAATTTCATTAGTTCGATTATTTCTTCATCACTTTTTTCTTCTAAAAGAGAGGATAATTTTACGCCTTCTCTCGTTTTATTTTCAATTAAATAATCAATGCACTCTTGATGAAGATGTGGCGTATCTACAATTATCTCTACAATTGTTTCAGGCAGAAAATTAACTGCAACATGTTCTGTTAAACAATTATGGCAAAGTGTATTTAAAAATTGCTTTAATGAATTATCGTCATTACTAATATTCATAATGATAGTTTTTAATTTTTGAAAAGTGTAAATAACTTAAAGTTTTCAATAGTTGTTTTTTGTTCGGGCATTAAACATTCATGTTCCGGTGAAGAATATTCAAAATATGTATTAAAAAAAGAATTACTTGTTAACTCCAAAGGATTAGTTAAAATCAACTCCAATTTTGTTTGCTGACAATTCACTGCCTCCTGTTTCAACGTACACATCATTTTATTTGTTCCTACAAGCATTTTGTCTTTTATTAAAACTATTTTTTTTAATTCAATTTTAGTTGAACAGATTTGTTCAGTTATTTGGTCTGTTGTAGTTCGTATTAATTTCAGTTCAGGAAACAAAATTGTGTTTTCATTTTTTGGTTCAATAACAATTCTGTTGAGGTAAATCCATTTTTCCTTCTTCAATACTTTTGAAAGATTGATGTGTTTAGTTTTATTAGATATGGTAAAAGCAATTCCAATTTCTTTCATTGACTCAATACTGATTTTACTAACTATTTATACTTTGTATTTTTCATTTAAATCCTGAATTGTGCCGTAAGGAATTTTAATGGTATCAGCTTTTTCTCCCCAATTGAATTTGATTTTAGCTTCAGTTGTATTGGAGTTTCTTTTGTTACCCATTCCTGTTCCCATAAATGCAAGAATCATTGGTGGAGGTGGCGATAAAATATCCCATTTAATGGATTCGCGAACAATCTTTATCTCCATCATTCCAAAATCGGCTTTTATTCCTTTTTCAAAAGCGGTGGTTTTTGTTTCCTGATCTACAAAAACAAATTCTCTTTCTGTATGATCATCTATCTCATACCCTTCCCAAGTTAAATATCCATCCGGCTTGGCAATTAAGCCCCAACCCTCTTTCATTACAGGAATTCCATCTATATGCAATGTAGCCCAGATACGATAATCAGAATTGTTATTGTAAATCCGAATGACATAATTTTCTCCACTAACGGCTGAAAAAGCCTTAGTTCCATTTTCAAGTTTAATTTCTTTTACATCACTTGATGAAGAAATGATTTTAATTTCATAATCTTTCAGTTTCATTTTGTTTAGTTTTTAATTATTGTTAGTTATCGTTTGATCCATAAATGGAAATATAGTCCTCCGGATTTTCTATTAAATACTCTAGTTCTGCATGAAACATTCGGTCAATCAATTCTAAACTCTTTCCAATATCTACCGACAGTTTTGTGGGCTCATTTAGCAAGTAATAGTTTAATAATGCTTGTTTGGTTTGTTCATGAAGTGTTTTAATAAATTTCAGTTCAGTTTCAGTAATTTCTTTTTTGTCCATGTTATTTTTTATTGATGAGTTTAGTTAATGTGTGTTTACAAACAGAAAACAATCCCTTCCTTAATTCTTTTTTTTCCTCAGGTGATTTTGCATAATGCCTGCTTATTTCTCCTTTAGCATTTATTTTACAATATCTAATCTGCTCTTCTTTATTTTGCATCAATACACTATTCAAATCACTTGCAGTTCTGCAAAAAATTAAGTCAGCATTCAACTGAACGATTTCAACATGTATCAATAAAAAATCTTTTAATTGAAGCAATGCCTCTATTTGCCGAGG
>CAZTCG010000144.1:0-5574 GCA_964612005.1 uncultured Flavobacteriaceae bacterium
GGGCGGAGCTAGAGCGTCATTGCTTACATCTAACGGTTGCGGTACTTCATCTGGCGGAACAACCAATTGCTCCTCGCCAACAGGATTAACTGCAGGAAGCATTACTTCAACTTCAGCAACATTAAGTTGGTCTGCAGCATCCGGTGCAAGCAGTTACAATATTCAATATAAACCATCCACTTCAACAACATGGTTGAGTACTACATCAACAACAAACTCAAAATCTATTAGTGGATTAACTGCTTCATCAGTTTATCAATTTCAAGTGCAAACAGTTTGTTCGTCTGGAAGCAGTGCCTACTCTTCTGTTAGTTCTTTTACTACTACATCATCAGGATCAACGACAGGTTCAACAATTACTATTGGGAGCGGAACTTCAACAAGCGTAATTGCACCTTACGGAACTTATTACATGGATGAAAGAGTACAATTTATTTTAACAAAAGCTGAGTTAACAGCTGCAGGTTATACTTCTGCAAACAACATGATTAGATCGCTTGGATTTAATGTTTCTTCAGCAGTTAATCAAATAATGAGTGGTTTTACCATTAAAATGAGACATACAGGAAACACATCATTTACTTCTACAAGCTTTTTAAGTGCAACCGGATTTACAACTGTTTTTACAGGAAATGTAACCGCTGTGGCTGGTTGGAATACACATACTTTTTCATCGCCATTTATTTACGACGGAGTTAATAATGTATTAGTTGAGATCTGTTGGAATAACAGCTCTTATATGGGAGATTCGAAAGTGTTTGCTACAGCACTTACTACTTATAATACACTCTATTTAAAATCAGATGTTGCAGCAGGAGGTGTTTGTGCTAATACTACAGGAACAAGATCTACAACTAGACCAAATATGCGATTGAATTTTTCAGGTTACTCCTCTACTTTCTCACCAAAATTATCAGGAGAAGTTTTGCAAGAAGAAATTACTGATCAGAATACCGCTTTTAATGTATTTCCTAATCCGGTAAAATCAACACTTAATATTGAGTTAAACAACCTTTCAAAAGAAAGTCGATTAGTAAAAATTGATGTTTTTAATTTATTAGGTAAAGTAATTTATTCCAATAAACAAAAAGTGGAGCCAGGAATTCAAACTGTTGCTATTGAATTAAGTGAAACCGAAACCTGGAATACCTTACCTAATGGAATTTATTTTTGTACCTATGAACTTGATGGAGAAATTAAATCTTCCAAATTTGTAATTGAAAAATAAATTTTATTTCTTTTAGACTGCTGGTTGCAGAACAAAAGCTTTGATTATTTTTGTTCTCATGCAAGTTTTTTCTCACGAGTACTTTATGAAAGAGGCTTTAAAAGAAGCACAAAAAGCCTATGATGCTAATGAAGTACCGGTTGGTGCTATTGTGGTTGCAGAAAGTAAAATCATTGCACGTTCACACAACTTAACTGAAAGACTGAATGATGTAACGGCTCATGCAGAAATGCAAGTTATTACAAGTGCCGCAAACTATTTGGGAGGAAAATACTTAACAGAATGTACGCTTTATGTAACTCTTGAGCCCTGCGTTATGTGTGCTGGCGCATTATATTGGAGTCAGGTATCTAGAATTGTATATGGTGCTCATGATGAAAAAAGAGGTTTTTCAAAACAAGCTACAAATTTATTGCATCCTAAAACAGAAGTTATTTCAGGTGTTTTAGAAAACGAATGTGCAGAAATTATAAAACAATTTTTTAAAGCCAAACGTTAATGCCAATCATTAATTCCATAGCGGCCTGGCTAATGAAAAAACGTATGCATCAAATGGAGCTGTTTATGCGCTACCCTATTGATGTACAAGAAGAATGGTTTTTTAAATTGTTAAAAGAAGGCAAAAAAACGGAATTTGGTAAAAAGCATCAATTTGCTGAGATTAAAAACCATGAACAGTTTAAACAACAGATTCCATTACAAGATTATGAAACACTAAAACCATATATTGAACGCTTACGCAGAGGAGAACAAAATTTATTGTGGCCAGAAGAAATAAAATGGTTTGCCAAATCTAGCGGAACAACATCTGACAAAAGTAAATTCATTCCTGTTAGTCCGCAAAGTTTAGATGGTTGTCATTATAATGGAGGAAGGGATATGGTGACAATTCATTGCGTAAACAATCCTGAAACAAACTTATTTACTGGAAAAAATTTAGCTCTAGGCGGTAGTCATCAAACGGATTATTTTGGAGATTATCAGTCTTTTCATGGCGATGTAAGTGCAATTGTAATTCAAAATTTACCTTTATGGGCAGAGTATTTTCGTGCGCCGGATATCAATATTGCATTGATTAGCAACTGGGAAGATAAATTGCAGAAAATGGTAAATGCTACAAAAGATGAAAATGTAACAAGTATAGCAGGTGTTCCAAGTTGGATGATGGTGTTATTAAAAAATATTCTGAAAGAAAAAGGTGTTCAGACTATGAAAGATGTTTGGCCTAATTTGGAAGTTTATTTTCATGGTGGCGTTAGTTTTACACCTTACGCATCTCAATTTAAAAATTTGTTTGGAAACGATTCAGTCTCTTACATCGAGCTTTATAATGCATCCGAAGGATTTTTTGGAATACAAGATCAAAAAGATAAAAAGGAACTTTTGTTGATGCTCGACTACGGAATTTATTACGAGTTTATTCCTATCGAGGAAAACGGAAAAACAAATCCAAAAGTATGTTCGCTTGCCGAAGTAACAATAGGAAAAGTTTATGCCATGGTAATTTCCACAACTGCCGGGCTTTGGAGGTATCAATTGGGTGACACCATTCTGTTCACTTCTTTGCAACCTTATCGTTTCACTATTGCAGGAAGAACAAAACATCACATTAATGTATTTGGAGAAGAATTAATGATTCATAATGCAGAACAAGCATTACAGGTGGCATGTGAAAAAACTCATGCACAAATTATCGAATATACTGTTGCTCCATTATTTATGAACGAAAATAGCGGAAGCCATGAATGGTTAATTGAATTTGAAAAAGAGCCTGCTAACAAAGAATATTTTATGGATGTGTTGGATAAAGAATTAAAGCAACTGAATTCGGATTATGAAGCAAAACGTTTTAATAATTATGTAATTCACTCCCCGGTTTTAAAAGTAGTTCCAAAAAACACATTTACGAAATGGATGCAACATAAAAATAAACTGGGCGGACAAAACAAAGTTCCTCGTTTATCAAACGAACGAAAACACATTGATGAAATAAAAAAATTTTCACACCATGAATGAGTATGTAATAATTGTAGCAGGAGGCAGTGGTTCCCGAATGAATAGTGATATTCCAAAACAATACTTGTTACTGCATGAAAAGCCCATTCTTATTCACACCATTGAAAAATTTTACGATTATAATTCTTCAATCAAAATAATTTGTTGTGTACATAAAGATTATATAACGGAGGTAACAAAAATGATGAGTCACTATTTTTCTGAAAAAAAAATCATAATTACTGAAGGTGGCGAAACCCGTTTCCATTCTGTTAAGAATGGGTTAAATCAAATTAACGAAAGGGAATCATTGGTAGCTATTCACGATGCAGCTCGCCCACTTGTTTCTGTTGTAACCATTCAAAAAGCATTTGAATCTGCAAAAACGAATGGATCAGGAATACCTGTTGTTTCAGTAAATGAATCAATTCGTTTTATAGAACATAACAACAGCAAAGCAGTAAATAGAAATGATTATAAAATTGTGCAAACGCCTCAATGTTTTAAAACAGGGCTTATTAAAAATACATTTGAAGTAGAATATAATCCTTCTTTTACTGACGATGCAACCGTATTTGAATACTCAGGGAATAAAGTAAGCTTAACAGAAGGTAATTCAGAAAATATTAAAATTACTTTACCAAATGATTTAATGATTGCTGAATTGTTAATCAAAAATAAAATATGATTACAGAAACCATTTCAGATGTTTTAGAGTTAACTTCAAAATTAATGGAGTTGCACAATGAAAATCCATTTAAGATAAAAGCCATCTCATCTGCAGCATATCGCATTTCAAAAATGAATATGGATTTGAGCGGAAAAACTATTCAGGAGCTAGAAACCATAGAAGGAATAGGTAAAGGAATTGCTGCTAAAATAAACGAACTAAATTTAACAGGAACAACAAGCGAACTTCAATCTTTACTAAATAAAACTCCAGAGGGTTTGTTGGATGTTTTAAAAGTAAAAGGTCTTGGTCCAAAAAAAGTTGCCCAGCTTTGGAAAGAATTACAGATTGAATCAGTTGGAGAATTACAGTATGCCTGCAATGAAAACAGATTAATCAAACTGAAAGGGTTTGGTGTAAAAAGCCAAGAAGAAATAAAAAAATCAGTAGAATTTTTATTTGCCAACAAAGATAAGTATCACTATGCATATGCGGCTTTTTTTGCAAATGAATTCATTCAATTGATAAAACAATTGTTTCCAGATGCTTTGATTTCATTTACCGGAGAGCTTTACCGAAAAACAGAAGTAGTTTCAGTTTTTGATTTACTTGTTGAAGAAAGTTATTCGGATAAAGTAATGGAGTGGTCAAAACAACAAGCGTATCCATTTCAAATTAACGTTGCGCCAACTAATGAATTTTATTATCATTTGGTAAAAACATCTTCCACGGATGCACATTTAAATTCCATTCAATTTCATTCCTTACTGCAAAAAAATCAATCCTCAGAAGAAGACGTGTATCGTGAATTAAATTGTATTTATTTTCCTGCTGAACTTAGAGATGGTATTTGGGAAGAGGATATGCTAAATAAATACCATAACATTTATCTCATTGAAAATGTAGATTTAAAAGGCTGTTTGCATAACCATTCCACATACAGCGATGGTTTAAATAGTATTGAAGAAATGGCAAAGGCATGTATTGATTTGGGCTTAACTTATTTTGGACTTTGCGATCACTCACAAACTGCTGTTTATGCAAATGGTTTAAAACCAGAAGCTGTTGTGTTGCAACATGTAGAAATTGATGAGCTAAATAAAAAGTTGTTTCCTTTCCGTATACTGAAAGGAATAGAATCGGATATTTTAAGTGATGGATCATTGGATTATGAAGAACATATTTTAAAACAATTTGATTTTGTAGTTGCATCCATTCATCAGGGTTTTAAAATGGATGAGGCAAAAGCAACCGAACGAATCATTAAAGCAATTGAAAATCCGTATACTAAAATTCTTGGGCATCCAACAGGCAGACTTTTACTTTCTCGTCCCGGCTATCCGATTAATCACAAAAAAATTATTGATGCGTGTGCAGCCAATAAAGTTGCCATTGAGTTAAACGCACATCCTTATCGCTTAGATATTGATTGGCGATGGATACCCTACTGCATGGAAAAAAATGTATTGATTTCTATTAATCCTGATGCGCACGAAAAAAGTGGTATCACAGATATGCAATACGGCGTTTATGCAGCGCGTAAAGGAATGTTAAACAAAGAATTTTGTTTAAACGCTAAATCGTTGGACGAAATAATACGCTATTGGAATTTAACAAATTAAATAATCCTTGCGCGTTTTATCTAATTTGTTAAGTATATTGAATTATTGTTTGATAAATT
>CAZTCG010000145.1:0-5556 GCA_964612005.1 uncultured Flavobacteriaceae bacterium
GTTGCCGTGGCATTTTCAAAATACGTTGGAGTATTTATTCCTGTTTTTAATGAAAATAATATTTTGTTACAACTTGGTGATTTTAAAATTAAATATGCCCAGCTGCTTGCTATTGCTTGTATCCTATTTTTAACCTGGCTCAACATTCAGGGCATACAGTACGGTAAAATCATTCAACGTGTTTTTACCTCTGCCAAATTAATTGCGTTGTTTGGATTGATCATCATTGGTATATATTTCGGATTCACACATGATGTATTTTCTCAAAATTTTAATGATCCTTGGAAAGCCATTCAGCAAAGCGGAACAAGCGACAATCCTACAACAAAAGATTTAAACGGATTACTTTTATTAGCTTTTGTTGGTGTAGCCATGATTGGATCTTTATTCAGCAGTGACGCATGGAATAATGTCACCTTTATTGCTGCAGAAATTAAAGAACCACATAAAAACATTCCTCTAGGATTATTGCTGGGAACATTAATTGTAACCGTGATTTATGTTTTGGCAAACATTGCTTATTTGTGTTTACTTCCAATGTATGACATTCAACATGCATTGCATGACCGAGTTGGAGCAGCCGCCATGTCGGTTGTTTTTTCGGGTAATACTGCAACTTATTTAATGGCTGCGTTAATTATTGTATCTACTTTCGGTTGCAATAACGGGCTTATTTTAGCCGGATCAAGATTATTTCAAGCCATGGCAAACGATGGCTTATTCTTTAAAAAAGCTGCTACATTAAATAAAAATCAAGTACCGGGTTGGTCATTGTTATTACAAGGTATCTGGGCAAGTGTTCTTTGTTTAAGTGGTTCTTACGGTGATTTGTTAGAGTATTCAACCTTTGCTTCATTAATTTTTTATTGCATTACCATTGCAGGTGTTTTTATTCTACGTAAAAAAGAACCTGATTTAGAAAGACCATACAGAGCATTCGGTTATCCAATAGTGCCAGCTTTATACATTTTAATAACTGCTGCCATTTGTATTGATTTATTGTACTTCAAAACTAAAAATACCGGAATGGGTTTATTAATCGTTCTATTAGGAATTCCTGTTTATTACTATATGCTTTCCCGTAAAAAAACAAATGCGCCTCTTTGATTTTCTTCACACGTACTTTGGTTTCAATAAAAGAGAAAGAAACGGAATTCTCGTTCTGTTTAGCATTGTGATAATTTTATTTGTAGTGAAAATTTCAATTACTTCTTTCATAAAAGAAGGTGAAGTAATTAACATAAAACAATTAAGTCCAAAAAATAAGGAAACTGAAAAATCATACTCAACTTATTTTCAAAATAAAAATCGCAATAAAAAGAAAGAATCAACTGAAAATCATTTTTTTGTTTTTGACCCTAATACTATTTCTGAAGAGGATGCCATTGAACTTGGCTTTCCTAAGAAAACAGCTAGCACCTTAATTAAATTTAGAGAAAAAGGCGGAAAATTTTTTGTGAAGGAAGATATAAAAAAACTATATGGAATAAAGCCATCATTTTACGAAGCCATAAAAGATTACATCATCATTGAGAAAAAAGAAGAAGTACAAAAACCGATTATACAAAATCAAAAAAACAAAACAGATATTAGTCTTGACTTAAATACTGCTGATAGCTTGCAACTAGTGAAGCTACCTAAAATAGGACCTTATACGGCTAAAAAAATTCTTAAATACAGAAATGCTCTTGGTGGTTTTTACAACACAGATCAACTCAATGAAATTTATGGGATGAAAGATTCAATACTATTGATTTTAATTAGCAACACGACTATTGATAGTAAGAACATCAAGCAAATTGCAATTAACAAAGCTACGTACGAAGAACTAAAAAAACACCCTTACATCAATCACATCATTGCATCAACAATTGTGGCTTATCGTGAAAAACATGGTAATTACAAACAATTGGATGATTTAAAAAATGTAGGTACGATTGATGACAAAAAAATAGTACAATTAAAGCCTTATTTCAGTTTTCAATAATTTGAAACGACGCAACCTATTCAAAATCTTCATAGAGCAAATACTTCTTTCTGATTTTTTTAAATTCAGAAATATCTTTTTCCCAGGTCTTTCTAATTTCTTCTTCACTCTTTCCGGCTTTAATTTGTTCTTGCAACAAACTATTTCCTGCATGCCAATTAAAATTTTCATCAAAAAATGTGAGGTGTTTTAAATTAGTGTATGATCCAATTAACCAAAACAAATAAATCTTTCTCGACGACTTTATAAATTCATTTCCAAAATTTCTTAAATCAAATCCGTTACACACTTTGTTTTCATATTTCGGTTTTTTTGAAATAGAAGTGGGCATTGGTGTAAATTTAATTTTACCATTCGTTAATTCAGGATGCCCAATTTGTTGGAATGGCAAATCAGTTCCTCTACCTAATGACATTACAGTTCCTTCAAATAAACCTAAACTTGGATACAGATAAATCGCTGTCATATTAGGTAAATTTGGAGATGGCTTTACAGGCAATTCATACGAAATTTTATGGCTATATCCTTTCAAAGGAATTACTGTTAATTTACATTTATTACCTTTTTCCAACCACTTTTCTTCGTTAATCATGTTGGCGTATTCTCCGCATGTCATTCCATAAACTATTGGCACCGGATGTAATCCTAAAAACGATTTCCATTTACTTTCCAATACCGGACCGTCAACATAAAACCCATTTGGGTTAGGGCGATCAAGTACAAAAAACTCAACATTATTTTCAGCAGCTGCTTCCATGCAATACGTCATGGTAGAAATATACGTGTAGTATCTTACACCAACATCCTGCATATCATAAACTAAAATATCAATACCTTTTAAATCTTCTTGTGTTGGTTTTTTATGACTGCCGTATAATGAAATAATTGGTATTCCTGTTTTATCGTCCTTTTGACTATTTACTTTTTCACCTGCATCCGATTGCCCTCTAAATCCATGCTCGGGAGAAAATATTTTTTTTATGTTTACTTTTAATGATAGTAAGGTATCAATTAAATGTTTTTTACCAATTACAGATGTTGGATTAGCAATTACTCCAATATTTTTTCCCGAAAGTAATGGAATGTATTTTTCTGTTTGACGAGCTCCGGTTGTAATTTCATTATCAGTTAAAAGGATAACTTCCTGTGCACTAACTTTAAAACTGAAAATGATTAAAATAAATAAAACTAACCTCATTACTATAAATACTGCTTTTTCTAAATTAAATCGCTAAATTACATTCATTTTTTATTTTCAATGAATTATTTATTTCAATGATTATAACAAAACAAAGTGATTAACTTTGGCATCACCTAACAAATAAAATTCCAAATTTTTGAATTTTCATAATTTCATATCTAAACGTTTATTCAGCGAGCAAAAAAAATCAAGAAACATTTCAAGACCAATTGTGAAAATTGCTATTGGGGGAATTGCTCTTGGAATAGCTGTTATGATATTATCTCTGTCAATTGTAACTGGTTTTCAAAATGAAATAAAAAATAAGGTAATAGGAGTTGGTAGCCATCTTACCATTCTAAAACTAGACAACAATGTTTCATTAGAACCGCAACCAATTGTTAAAAATCAAGCTTTTCTAACCGAACTTAAAAAAAATACAAACATAAAACACATACAAGTTTTTGCTGTAAAAAACGGGATTGTTAAAACTAAAACTGAAAACGAAGGAATCTTGTTAAAAGGCATTGATAGAGATTTTGACCTTACATATCTGAAAAAGAACTTAATTGACGGAGATGTGTTTCAAGTTAACACTGATTCTACCTCAAATTCTATTTTAATTTCAAAACACCTATCCGATAAACTAAGTTTAAAGAAAGGAGAAAAAATACTGGTTTATTTTGTTACTAAAAAAAAGGGGGCAGATGATGATGAAAGTTTTGAATATGAACAACGCGTAAGAAATTTTACAATTACAGGCATTTACGATACCGGTTTTGAAGACATAGACGCGCAACTTGCTTTTGTAGATATAAAGCATCTTCAAAAAATAAATTATTGGTCAGATGATGAAGTTGGTGGTTTTGAAATTCAACTAACAGATTATACTAAACTAGATTCGGAAACAGAAAAAATTAATGAGATTATTGGATACGAATTAACTGCTCAAAGCATCAAACAAACTTATCCCGGTGTGTTCGGTTGGCTTGAGTTAATGGATTCAAATGCAGTAATTATAATTAGTTTAATGCTTATTGTAGCTTCCATAAATATGATTTCTGCTTTACTTATTTTAATGCTTGAAAAAACAAGTAGTATTGGTTTGCTCAAAGCTCTTGGTGCTGCCAATCAAGATGTAAGAAAAATATTTCTAAACTTATCTTTTAAGTTAATTACAAAAGGTTTAATAATCGGAAATCTAATTGGCATTACACTATCGTTAATGCAATTAAAATTTAAATTTTTTACTCTTGAGAAAGAAACATATTACTTGGAGTTTGTACCAATCAATTTTGATCTTTTTCATATTCTACTTCTTAATATTGGAACCTTAAGTACCTGCATGTTATTTATGCTTTTGCCAACCTTGGTAATTAATAAAATATCTCCAATAAAAGCCATCCGATTTAATTAAAAATTCAACACAATTACTTTTGGCATTTATTGTTTAAGCTTAACAACTTTTAACAAGACCTGAAAATCGACAATATTATTTTTGTGTCCTATTAAATTTTAAGTCTCATTTATGGATATCAGAGAAATTAACGAAAGAATTCAACGCGAAAGCGCCTTTGTAGATTTATTATTTACCGAGATGGATAAAGTAATCGTTGGCCAAAAATACATGGTAGAACGCTTACTGATTGGTATGCTATCTAACGGTCACGTTTTGTTGGAAGGTGTTCCTGGTCTCGCAAAAACATTAGCCATTAACACATTGAGTAAATGTATTGGTGGGCAGTTCAGCCGAATTCAGTTTACTCCTGACTTGTTACCGGCTGATTTGGTTGGAACCATGATTTACAATCAGAAGAAAGAAGAATTTACCATAAAAAAAGGGCCTGTTTTTGCCAACTTTATTTTGGCAGATGAGATCAATCGTGCTCCTGCAAAAGTGCAAAGTGCCCTGCTTGAAGCCATGCAGGAAAAACAAGTAACCATAGGTGAACAAACTTTTAAATTACCAAATCCGTTTTTGGTATTGGCAACGCAAAACCCTGTAGAACAAGAAGGAACCTATCCTCTTCCTGAGGCGCAGGTAGATCGTTTTATGTTGAAAGTAGTAATTGGTTATCCAACTAAAGAAGAGGAAAGAAAAATTATCGCATCCAACATTTCTGCAAGCGGAATGGCAACACCAAATACGATTTTGAGCACTGAAAACATAGTTGAAGCGCGTAAAATTGTTCGAGATGTATACATGGATGAGAAAATTGAACGATACATCGTTGATATTGTATTTGCAACACGTTTCCCTAAAGAACAAAAATTAGAAAAGTTTGCTCCTCTCATTAGTTTTGGTGGTTCGCCTCGTGCAAGTATCAACTTAGCACTGGCAGCAAAAGCCTATGCGTTCATCAAACGCAGGGGTTATGTTATACCAGAA
>CAZTCG010000146.1:0-4117 GCA_964612005.1 uncultured Flavobacteriaceae bacterium
AAAAAGTGGTGAGGGTTTAATTCAATGAAAAGAGTTTTACCTTTGAATGCTAAATACATTGAAATTATTTCTGCCAATAATAAGGTTAAGGCCAAATAGCCAAAGAGAAAAATTTTATTTCCCGAAATAAAAAAAACAAATGAAATAATAATAAAAGCACCAATTAAAATTATACGTTTAGTTATGTATCCTAATGTAAAATAAAGGTATTTTTTGCTTTTTGATTGGCTGTTTTTCTGACTTCTTTTTTTTACGTCAGCAACATGAAAAATAAGGTATAAAAAGCTACTTAATAAAATAATGAATAAAATATTTTTGTTGTAAGAAAACTTAACCAACATAACATAACTTGAAAATGAAGTAGCAATTAAAAGCAGTAAGTTTTTTATAATATTAAAGATCATATTGAAAATGAAATGGTTAATTTGAATAGATGAATCAAAGCTAATTTAAAGAAAGATAAGTTTAAATTATTTTCGTTTATTTTTTAATTAACTTAATTTATCAGTAAGTAAACGAATTTCAATTGCTGGTGCAATTTTTTCATATACGATATTATATACTGCTTCTACAATTGGCATATCAACTTTATGTTTTTGATTGATTTCGTGCACACATTTAACAGCATAGTAACCTTCAGCAATCATATTCATCTCCAATTGCGCCATTTTAACAGAATAGCCTTTACCTAACATTGTTCCAAACATTCTATTTCTACTGAACTGAGAGTAGGCAGTTACCAATAAATCTCCTAAGTAAGCAGATGCTTTTATATCCCTATCAATGGGATGAACTTTATCTACAAATCGTTCGATTTCCTGTATTGCGTTTGATACCAATACACTTAGAAAATTATCGCCATAACCTAAACCATTACAAATGCCACCTGCAACAGCAATTACATTTTTTAAAACTGCTGAAATTTCGGTGCCGTAAATGTCATCACTTGAAGTAACTTTAATATATCTGCATCTCATTAACTTGGCAATTTGATCCGCTTTTTCAATTTCGTTACATGCTATAGTTAGGTAAGATAATTTTTCCATTGCCACTTCTTCGGCATGACATGGTCCCGTAATAACACCTATTTGATTTAATGGCACATTCCAGTGAGAATTTAAATATTCTCCTACAATTAAATTAAATTCCGGAATGATTCCTTTTATTGCAGAAAAAATAATTTTATTTTCTAAATCATCTTTATTTAAATGCTTCAGTGTGGAATTACAAAAAGCTGAAGGAATGGCTAAAATGATAATATCATTATCGATAATACATTTTTTAATATCAGAACTAAGTTCAATTTTATCTGTATCAAACTCAACCGAACTTAAATATCTTGGATTGTGTTTGTATTTTATGATATAATCAACATCCTCTTGTTTACGAGTAAACCAAGTGATTTTATTTACATTGTTTAATAGAATTTTTACTATTGCAGTTGCCCAGCTTCCACTTCCTATAACA
Source organism: uncultured Flavobacteriaceae bacterium (assembly GCA_964612005.1). Classification (GTDB taxonomy): domain Bacteria; phylum Bacteroidota; class Bacteroidia; order B-17B0; family Aurantibacillaceae; genus JADJDM01. The sequence continues at coordinate 1,468 of CAZTCG010000146.1, forward strand.
GCTATTTTAGGTGAGTTATTGATGTTCGTCATTTAAAATTTTAATTTACGTAAACTACATTATCATTAGCAATTGGTTCTTGTACTTTTAACATGCAAAATACATTTGCTAGTGTTATTACATCTTTACCACAATACGTTTTAATTTTTTCTAAATCTCTGTCTTCCCAAAAAACTCGAGCGACGTCACTTCCATCTATTTCATCTTTGGGTGAAGGTAAGTTAAATACATGGGCTAATAAATTAAGTGAGGTGTAGTTTTTATAGTCGCCAAATTTCCACATTTCCATGGTATCTAATAATTTTACTTCCCAAGGCTTTTTGCCCGAAATAGAAAGTATTTTAGGTAATCGCATTTTGTTAATTAAAAATCTACGACATAAAAAAGGGAAATCAAATTCTTTACCATTGTGCGCGCATAAATTATTATCATCAGAATTGTAGAATTTAGTAAGATGTTCTGAAAATTGAGTTAAAATTTCTTTTTCATCTGTTGAGGTAAAAGATTTAATATAAAATTTACCATTATAAAAATTGCCCATTGATATACAAACTACTTTAGCAAATTCGGCATAAACTCCGGCTTTATTATATCGTTGTTCAGGAGTTTCTGAATCATTATACAGCCATTTTTTATCCCAAAGTGCTTTCGCATTTTCATCTAAATTTTCGTACTTGTATGTAATAGGAGCAGTTTCTATATCTAAAAATAATATTTTGTCCAATTTATTTTGTTCTTGCATAAAAGAAGTAGATTGAAATTATTAACTAATAAACAAAATTTAAAAATACTAATTCTTTGTATTAATTGGCCTTTCAATGAAAATATTTAGTTTTTTGAAAATTAAAGCTAAATTGTTTTTAGAATTAATATGTAGCTCATCCGTCTTTTCTTTTATCTCTTTAAGCTCAAAAAACTTGCTTTCATAAAATAATTTTTTTATGTTTGATAATATCAATGTTAAAAAATTATTAATGTAAAAAACTACGAAATGAAAATAAGCACCTTTTGTTTAATTATTTTTTCCTCGATTTGCTCATTTTCCTTCTCGCAAAACTTTAATCCAGATAACATTAAATCTTTTTTAAAAACAAGCACAATTGCGGTTTTTAGTTCACAAAAATTATTACTCTCAAAAGATAAAAAACAGGTAGAAGGCAAACTATCAAAAGCAGTTTTTTACCAATTGAAAGCAATTGAACTTTTTAAGGAAAAAAAATACGAAGAAGCTTTTTGCTATTCCATCAGCTCAAGAGAATTGTCTAATGAAATCATCAATAAGGAATCAGGTAATCTAAATCCAACTTACACATTAAGTGATAAAGACATTACAATGAAATCGGGGTGTAAAAACACTACCGATTTTTTTTTAAATGCCAGAAATTCTAGAAAGGATTTACCGGATGATGATGCTTATTTTATTGATATGGAAAAACTTTTAAATTGTGGTATTAATGAAAGCTATTAAAATTGTATTCGTTATAGTTTTTCTTATTACTTTTCGTGGAATTACACTATCTCAAACAGCAGCTAGTTGTCCTTTTATAAATCCTGTTGCTACGCCTGCTACTATTTGTTCTGGGCAATGCACTGATTTAACTGCAACAGCATTATTAACTAAAACAACAACAACTTATTCTGTTCAATCTATTCCTCATGCACCACCTATTTCATATACTGCAACAGGGGGCAACTCTGTTTCTGTGGGAACAGATGATATTTGGAGTCCGCAAATTAATTTACCTGCAGGTTTTAACTTTTGTTTTTATGGTAATGTTTACAATAAAATTTTAATAGGTTCTAATGGAAACTTAAGTTTTGATTTAGCTGATGCAAGTGGTTTTTGTCCTTGGAATTTTAGTACGGGTACCACACCTCAAAACCCTAATTGCCCCTCGGCAGCCTTAGTTCCAATGGGGAATATATTTGGTGTATATCATGATATAGATCCAAGTAAAGGGTCGCCAACAGGAACTGTAAAGTGGTATGTTTCTGGGAGTGCTCCATGTAGAAAGTTTATAGTTGTATATAATAATATGGCTCATTATGGTACTTCCTGCTCTGCAAATACATATCGTTCTACTCACATGATTGTACTACACGAATTAACCAACTATATTGATGTTTATGTTAATTCTAAACCATTATGTACTGGGTGGAATAATGGTAATGCAATTATTGGAATTCAAAATCTTAGTGGTAACCAAGGAATTGCTGCACCTGGCAGAAATACAACGCCAGTTTGGTCTACAACAACAGCTGAAGCTTGGAGATTTGTTCCTAATGGAGCGAATAACTATTCTATTACATGGACCGGGCCATCAGGTACTTTAGCAACAAATACATTGGGGGCAATTAATGTATGCCCAACTACCAACACAACTTATACAGCATCAATATCAGTTACTAATTGTGACAATGCCGTTTATACGTTTACAAATACTGTAGCGGTTACTGTAAATGCATCCACAACACCAATATTTAATTCAGTTAATCCAATTTGTCAAGGTGCAAGTTTATCAGCTTTGCCCACAACATCTACAAATGGAATAAGTGGCAATTGGTCGCCTGCAATAAATAATGCTGCAACTACAACCTATACATTTAATCCTACAACTGCTTGTGCGGCAACCAATACCTTGAGTATAAT
>CAZTCG010000146.1:4127-5529 GCA_964612005.1 uncultured Flavobacteriaceae bacterium
TATCTGCTTTGCCTACTACATCCAATAATAATATTAATGGTAATTGGTCTCCTTCAATTAACAGTACTGCAACAACAACCTATACTTTTACACCTACAGCCGGGCAGTGTGCTAATAATACGCAAATGACTATTTCGGTCAATAATAATACATTGCCAACATTTAATCAGGTTCCAGCACAATGTCAGGGATCTTCTATTACTGCATTACCTACAACTTCTACTAACGGAATAGTTGGAAATTGGTCACCGGCAATTAACAATGCAATTACAACAACGTATACGTTTACCCCAAATGCAAACCAATGCGCCATTGATAATCAAATGACAATTTCAATTACCCCTAATGTAAATCCAACATTTAATACTATCAATCCAATCTGTCCGGGTGATCCAATCAATTTACAAGCTACATCAACTAATAATTTTACAGGTACATGGTTACCTGCTACTAACAATAATTCTACAACAACCTATACATTTACTCCAAATGTAGGGCAATGTGCAACTACTTCAACATTAGCTGTTGTTGTTAATCAACCAGTCTTACCGCAAATAACCGGAAATAATTTAATATGTGACGGAGAATCAACAACTTTAAGTGCAGCCAATGCAACAACTTACACGTGGACACCCTCAGGAACATTAAGTTCCGTTACAGGAACAAGTGTATCAGCAAGTCCTTCCACAAGTACAGTTTACACAGTTACATCTACTGATCAGAATGGTTGTACTGCTACTGCCAATTTTAGTGTAACAGTTAATCCAATTCCTGTATTAAGTTCAATAAACAGTCAAACAGTTTGTGCAGGTCAAAATACTGCAGCGGTAGCTTTTAATTCATCTGTAATCGGCACAACTATAAACTGGACAAATAATCAAACAAGTATCGGTTTAGGGTCAAGTGGAGTCGGAAATATAACTTCATTCAATAGTATAAATACAGGGGCAAATCCGGTTACATCTACAATTATAGCAACTCCTAATGCTGCCGGTTGTATAGGACAACCACAAACGTTTTCTGTAACCGTAAATCCAGTGCCTGTTCTAAGTGCCGTAAGTTCACAAACACTATGTTCTGGTCAAAATGTAAGTTCAATTTCATTAAATTCCTCAGCAAATAATTCCGTAATTAATTGGACAAATTCTAACGCTTCAATTGGATTGCCTTTTAGTGGTACAGGCAATTTACCTGCTTTCGTTGCAACTAATATTGATCCAGCTCCAATTATTGCATCAATAACTGCAAATCCATCAGCAAATGGTTGCAATGGCTCACCTATTTCATTTACAATTACCGTTAATCCATTTCCAGTATTAACAGCAGTTAATACTGGAAATGGATTAACGGTAATTGTAAATAAAATAGGTGAGCCATTGCGACAATTTACAGATGGATTTGC
>CAZTCG010000147.1:0-4316 GCA_964612005.1 uncultured Flavobacteriaceae bacterium
AAAAGCAGAGAGCGTGAGCAATCGTTTGTTCTTGATTTTTTTTGCTACTTTTTTTGATCAAGCAAAAAAAGTAGATGATATTAAATAATGCTTTTTGAGTGAACTTTATTTAGCTAGTAATTCTCTAACTAATTGCGATACTATTTTATTATCGGCTTTGCCTGCAAATTCTTTTGAGGCAAGTCCCATTACTTTACCCATGTCGGCAGGAGAGCTTGCGCCACTGTTTGCAATAATAGTTGTTAAAGCCGCTTTTATTTCATCTTCCGATAGCATTTTTGGTAAGTAAGCTTCAATAATATTTGCCTGAAATTCTTCAGTTTCAGCTAAGTCGGCTCTGCTTTGATTTTTATATACTTCGGCTGTTTCTCTGCGTTGTTTTACCATTTTTTGAAGTGCTTTCAGTTCACTTTCAGGCGTGTGGCCTTCCGATGAGGTTTTAAGCAATAAGATGGCAGATTTTATAGCTCTTAATGCTTCTAATTTTTGAGCTTCTTTTGCAAGCATGGCTTTTTTAATATCACCATTTATAATTTCTTCTAATGTCATGTTATTTTTTTTGGCAAATTTAAAAACAAATTCATTCAAAAGATGTCGAAAAAAATATACATAATTGGAGGTGGTGCAGCCGGTTTTTTTTGTGCAATCCAACTTGCCGAAAAAAATCCCGATTTTTCAATAACTATCATTGAAAAATCAACAAAACTGCTTTCAAAAGTTCGGATATCTGGAGGTGGAAGATGTAACGTTACACATGCTTGCTTTGAAGCAAAAGAGCTAATTAAAAATTACCCAAGAGGATCAAAAGAACTGCTGGGAGCATTCACACGTTTTGGCCCAGCAGAAATGGTTAACTGGCTAAAATCAAAGCAAGTTGCTCTAAAAACGGAAGCGGATGGAAGAATGTTTCCGGTTAGTAATAACTCTGAAACCATTGTCAATTGTTTTTTAGACACTTCACAACTGCTGGGCATAAAGTTAGAAATGGAATGCTCCGTAATTAGTATGCAACAACTACAAAACGGAATTTTACTCGAAACACAAAAGCAGCATAATTCTGTTCAACAACTAAAAGCAGATGCCGTTGTTGTTTGTACAGGTGGTTTTAATCAACTAAAGGCCTATGATTTTTTAAAAAACACGGAGCATAAAATTCTTCCACCTGTACCTTCTTTGTTCACATTTAATATTCCAAACAATCCTGTTCATCAACTCATGGGACTTTCTGTGCCAAATGTAAAAGTGAAAATAAAATGCAGCAACTATTTTACAGAAGGCCCATTGCTTATTACACATTGGGGTTTTAGCGGACCAGCAATTTTAAAATTATCTGCCTTTGCAGCTCAAGAATTGGCTAAAGAAAACTATCATACAACAGTAACTATTAATTGGCTAAATGATGAACAAAATGAAGTTAGGGATCGATTGCAAGATAGTTTTAGAGCTAATACAAAAACACAAATTGTAAACTTGCCAGTAGTTGCTTTGCCCAAACGCTTGTGGCATTTTTTAGTTGCAAAAGCTGAAATTCCTTCATTTAAATTATGTAGTGAGCTCACCAAAAAGGAATTAAATAAATTAGTAGAGCTTTTAGTAAACGACCAATATGAGATGAGAGGAAAAACTACTTTTAAAGAAGAGTTTGTAAGTTGTGGTGGTATTGATTTAAAGGAAGTCGATTTTAAAACCATGCAAAGTAAAAAATGGAATAACCTTTATTTTGCAGGTGAAATTATGAATATTGACGGCATTACGGGAGGATTTAATTTTCAGGCAGCATGGACAACAGCATGGATTGCTGCACAAGCTATTGATTGATACAAACTAGCTCTAGATTATCAAAAATTAATGCGTATTCACTGCTTGAGTTTATTTCAGGTGGCTGTGGCATATTTCGGTGGCTGAGCGGAGTCGAAGCCACTGTGACCTCACCCTAATAAATTAACGCAGTTAATCGCTACTCTCCCTCGAAGAGGAGTAGTGTGGTGAGGCCCTCTCAAACTCATCACTCATAACGGTTTTGCGGTTTGTAATCGGCGGCATTTGAAACGGAGACTTTCCGAAACACTTATAAAAAAGATAAATGATTAATGGACTTTTGCAAAGTGAAAATAAGTTCCGCCTTCAACGGGCAAAAGCCTTTGCAAAAGAATAGTTGTCTTAGCCGATGTTGCAAACTACATGTTAGGAAAAGTAAATTAGTATTGAACAGTCTTATTCCCTGTAGGGATTTCAGAGTTATTTTCATAAATTAGAAAGTCAAGACTTGTCGGTGGCCCGAGTTGAAAAGGAATATCAACAGTTTGGTTATTGCCTATAGCTTTAAATACCATGCTATCTGGAAAGTAATTATTGTAAGTCCAACCAATATTTTGCGTGGACCAGACTCCGGAACCGCTCAAACTATTACCAGCACTACCTTTTACTAAAATTTTCAGGGAAGTGCCTATCGGAAGATAAGCTCCAATTGAGTATTGTACGCCGCCAGTAACTGTAAATATTGAATCCTTTATTAGATTTTGTTTACTATTAACTATAAATGGATATTGAATAAATTTATTAAATATAAAATTTGTGGAGTCAATAAAATGATTAATGTATTTTTCAAAATTTGGAATAGTTGTGGAAGCTCCAAGTGATAGATATTTATTTTCAAGATTACTTCTGATGTTTGTTAGCGAAAGTAATTTTGCATCATTTATTAACGAACTTCCTAAAGAACTGCTATTTAAAATTCCATCTTGTCTTATGTCAGTACTTATGTCACCAAGCAATTGTGCTAATTCTGCTTCCGTTCTGTAACCTTGAATGATTAAAGAGACCGCTAATAAAATTGCATTATTATCTCCGTCTTGAGAAATATCCAATAATTCAGATTCAGGAATACCTGATTTGTGAATTGAAAATATATTTAAAACTTCACTTTGTGCCTGTTGTTTTGCGCTATTATAATTAGAACCATGCGTTATTAAATATTCTATTCTTGAAACTTCGAGTGTACTTAATAAATTTACATTAACTGTAGTTTTATTTGTTAAATCAGAAATAGCATAAAGAGTTAAAGTTGATGAAGAATTAACGTTTTTTATTTCATTAAAATAATAACCATCTGCTTTAAGTTTTGCATATGAATTTTGTATATTAATATTACTGATTTCAAATGAGCCCAAGTTATCTAATATTTGTGTATTAAAAGATTTTCCCGTTTGTGAAAAATTTTCATCTAATTCATAAAGAGTCAATGAAGAGCCATTAACAAATGGTCCTTTTTGACTTACCCCATCAATTTTTTCTTTAGTAAAGGAAATAGTTAAATCTTTGTCTTTTTTGCAAGCAAAAATTATTGCTGTAATTAAAATGATTAAAATGACATTTTTATTCATGTTGACTATTTCTGTTTATTTTGCCTAACTCATCACACATCATTCATCACACATCACACATCACACATCACACATCACACATCACACATCACACATCATTCATCACTCATAACTTATCACTTATCACTTATCACTTATATCTCAACCCTCATAACTCCATTTACCCCTGCTGGGCATACTTAGTCAGGTAAAACGTAAGCTCTTCTCCTGAGTGCACTAATTTTAATTTATTACGTAAGCGGCCGCGGGCAATGTTTATGCTGTGTACCGTTTGACCGGTAATACTCGAAATATCTTTCGAAGACATGTTCATCAACAAAAAGGCACATAATTTTCGTTCGTTGGAACTTAGTTTAGGATGCTCTTTTTCCAAGTTGGTATAAAAGTTTGGGTGTACTTTATTAAAGCGCAATTCAAATTCATCCCATCTTTTATTATTAACCGAAAAGTTTAATTCCGACACCAGTTCTTTTACAACTTTTTTTGCGCCATCATTTAAATCGGGTAGCGTGGCATTTAGTTTTTGAGAAATGTTCCGGATCAAGTTATCTTTCTCCAGCAAAAACATGGATTTACTGGTTACTTCACGTTCGTTGTTTTCCAATTCCAGTTTCACTTGCAATTTTTCCAGTTTTTCTTTTTCGTTAATTAATTCAAGTTTGCGCTGCCTGTTTTTAGCTCTGAAAATTACCATAATTAAAATACTTACTAGCGAAACAACGCTTAAAATAATGATGATAATAAAGGACCGAAAACGCTCCGACTGCTGTTTTTGCTCAATGCTTTGAATTTTGTTCTGGCTTTTTAATGAATCTAATTCAGATTTATATTGATAGGACAAAGCATTTTCGGCGAGACTGGCAATGCGCAACGAATCGCGGTATTTTTTTTCCAATTCGCGGTAACCATGAGCTTGTTCAAATAATTTTGTTG
>CAZTCG010000147.1:4326-5484 GCA_964612005.1 uncultured Flavobacteriaceae bacterium
TGCAACATTTAAGTCGGCCAGCCCCTGAAAAAGAGTGATTTTATCATTATACGTATTGAGCTCGTTAACCAGTGCTAATGCTTTTGCCAGGTATTCAGTGGCTTCCTTATTTTTACCTGTCTCCTGATAAAAAATGCCCAGGTAAAGCAAGCGCTCTGCATCGTCTTGTAATGCTTTTGTAGTTTGACTGATTTGGTAGGCCTTTAAAAAATAAAACTCCGAACTATCATATTTTTCGGCATAAATGTAGGCAACACCCATGTTGGTATAATACTCAATGGGCGCTTCGGTATTGTTTTCTTCTTGATAGGCAGCTATGGCTTGTTTAAAATAACTGAGGGCGGTAGCTACATTTTCTTTTTGCAAATAAGCCAAACCATAATTGTTGAGGGTGCGAGAGATGTTCTTTTTGGTATTTAGTTCTTTATATAAATCGATGGCTTTTTTAAAGTAGGTAAACGATTTGGGTAAATCGAGTAACTCATAGTAATAATTTACTCCTAATTGGTTGTAGTAATCAATTAAAAACTCTTTTTTACCGCTTTCATCTGCCAGGTTTTTAATTTTTTCGATGTAATCCATCGATTGATTAAAGTTTTTCAGGCGAGTTAAAAACAGGTTAGATAACTTTTGCAGGTAAGCTGATTCTTCCTCAAAAGCTTTTTGCTCATGGCTTTTTTCTATGGCTTGTTTTAGGGTATCAATGCAGGTTTTAAGTTGCTTGTGTTCATGCACTTTAACCCACTCTACCAATGGGTATTTGGTTTGAGAAACCCCAAAAAATCCTGCTACTAAAAATAATAAAAGAAAAATAGGTTTTAGTGTCATTTGCTTGTTTTTACAGCTAATCCATTAGTGTATAACAAATGTATAATATATTTTTAAATATCCAAATAAGCGCATTTATATTGATTAGGTAAAGTATATGCAAAGTTTTTTACTTTAAATTTTTGGTTTAATAAATTTGTTTTTATAATTTAGATAAAATGCCAAAATTTTTGAACACTTCTCGTTTTTACTCAAAATGGCTTGTCTCCCTACTATTTTTGTTTTTTGCAAATTGGGGGTGGGGGCAAGTAAACCTTGATTTTACCCGAAGTGCTACTGCCGCTAGTATAACTACAGGTACTGCTGTAGTAGGTACTAGTTTGGCATCCT
>CAZTCG010000148.1:0-5447 GCA_964612005.1 uncultured Flavobacteriaceae bacterium
GGTTGCTTTTGTGTTTTGCTGAATTTGCCAACCATTATACTGTTTCCCGAAATAAGATAATTGAAGAAAATAACGGCTCACAGCTAAATAATCAGATTAATTTCGTTCTCTTTCTTCTTTTCTAATTTTACTGAATGGCAAAGGATTTTCAGAAATTTCTTCATTTAACTTTCTGTTTTTGAAAATATCAATTGCCATGTAAATAGCTTGTTTAAATGATGTTGCATCAGCAACGCCTTGTCCGGCAATATCGTAAGCAGTACCGTGATCAGGCGAAGTTCTTACAACCGGTAAACCGGCAGTAAAATTTACCCCATCATAAAAAGCGATGGATTTAAATGGAATTAATCCTTGATCATGATACATTGCTAACACTCCATCAAATTTCAAGTGCATGGCTTTTCCAAAAAAAGCATCAGCAGGATAAGGCCCGTAAACCAAATGTTTATCTTTTAATTCATCAATTGCGGGTTGAACGATGCTTTGATCCTCGTTGCCAATTGTACCATTATCACCAGCATGCGGGTTAAGTGCTAGAACAGCAACTTTGGGTTTTCGAATATTAAAGTCTTGCTGAAGTGTAGTAATGAGTTGCTTTATTTTGAAAACAATTTTTTCTTTAGTAATCGAACTTGAAATTTTCCCGATTGGAATATGCCCCGTAACTAAACCAACACGAATATTTTCACTGCACAACAACATTAATGCATCTTCTGGCTTAGAGCCAAATTTATTTGCTAAATATTCGGTATGCCCAGCAAACTTAAACTGATCGTTTTGAATGGTATTTTTATCTATTGGTGCGGTAACTAAAACATCAATGTCATTATTCTTCAACGCTTCACAGGCTTTTTCTAAACTCAACAAAGCATATTTTCCAGCAACCGAACTTGGCTTACCTAATTCTATTACTGCTTCTTCTTCATGGCAAATAAATAAATTTGGTTTTTTTGAATGTAGTTGAGAAAAATCGCGAATAGGATGGAAATTAACTTCTTCCATATTTAGAGCTTTGCGATGGAAGCCAATTGTTTTTGAAGAACTGAATAAAACGGGTGTGCAAATTTCAGAAAATGTAGGATCAGAAAGTGTGTTTAAAATGATTTCCATTCCTATTCCGTTTATATCACCTTGACTAATTCCTACTCGTATTTTAGTTTCGCTCATGATTATAGTTTAATTTACATTTTTAAAGAAGTCAAACAATAACCTCACTCCTACTCCTGTTGCCCCTTTTGTTTGATAATGATTTGCACTTGTTATAAAAGCCGGTCCGGCAATATCAAGATGTATGTATGGATAATCAGTAAATTTAGCCAGGAATTTACCTGCTGTTATTGCACCTGCAACCGGGCCGCCGATGTTTTTCATATCGGCAATATCCGATTTCATCAAATCATCATATTCATCCCAAAATGGGAATTCTGCCAAACGCTCATAAGTTGCATTCCCGCTATCTTTTAATTTTTGGTGTATCTTTTCATCTGCAGTTCCCATACTTACAATACCTTGCGGTCCAATAGCATTGGCAGCTGCTCCGGTTAATGTAGCTAAATCAATTAATAATTCGGGTTTGTATTTTTTAGCAAAAGCCAATGCGTCACCTAAAATCATTCTGCCTTCAGCATCAGAGTTTAACATTTCAATGGTTGTTCCATCATACATAGTTATAATATCTCCTGGAGCAAAAGCATTGAATCCTGGACGATTATCAGTAGCAGGAACCAAAGCAATAACATGTACATTTAATTTTGCTTTAGCAATGGCATACATAGCACCAGCAACAGCAGCAGAACCTGCCATGTCGCATTTCATTAAATCCATACTTCCTGGTGTTGGTTTTAAACTCAATCCTCCGGTATCATAAGTAATACCTTTTCCAACAATCACATATGGTTTTTTGTTTTTAGCATTTTTGGGTTTGTATTCCATGATGCTAAATGTAGGAGGATCAACACTTCCTTTATTAACAGCTAATAAACCACCCATTTTTAAGGCAGTTATTTTTTGCTTATTAAACACTTGCAATTTAAATCCAGATTTTGCACCCATTTTTTTAAAATGATTAGCCAAATCAATTGCATTTAATTTGTTTGCAGGTTCATTCACTAAATTACGTGCTTCAAAAACTGCTTCAGTGATAATATTTAGCTCATCAATTTTCGATTTATTTATAAAGTTCTCTACAACAATATATGTAAGTGTATTTTTTTCTTGCTTTGATTTATAATGTATAAACTGATAATTACTTAATAATAAACCCTCGGAAAATGCAAGCACATCATCTTCATGCTTTGTCTCTGCAACAACAGATATAGAATTAAGATGTTGTTGGTTTAATACTGAATTTACAGAGCAGGCGGCTCTTCGCAATTGTTCTTTACGCTTATAATGTTCTTTTTTATTATCAACATGTACAATAAAAACAAAGCGCTTAAGGCAATTCAACTGAATGATTTTTTTATCCAGCTTAATTTGACTGTTCACATAGTCAATTTGTTCTTTTGATAATCCGTACCCTTTTATTTTTTCAATGCTTGTTGAAAGAATTGCTAAATTATCTTTCACTTCATTGATATTCGATTTTTTAATCGTCGCCATGCTTAAAGAATGTGTAAATTTGTTTTGATTTTCAAATGTATGAAAATACTTTTTAACTGTTATTTTTAAAACACAATTAATCCAAAATGATGAACGTAGAAGAATTATTAAACAAAGGATTAAATCAAGAATTCCTGACTGCTGAAGAGGGAGTATTTCTTTTTCAACATGCTAGCACAACTCAATTAATGTTTGTTGCTAATGAATTAAGGAAGATTAAAAAAAACAATTCTGAAAAAGTTACTTGGATTATTGACAGAAATTTAAATACTACCAATGTTTGTATTGCCAATTGTAAATTCTGTAATTTTTTCAGAATACCAGGTCATGCAGAATCATACATTACCGATATTGAAACTTATAAATTAAAAATAGAAGAGACCATTCGCTACGGTGGAGAGCAATTGTTGTTACAAGGAGGACATCATCCTGATTTGGGGCTAGCTTATTATGTAAATTTATTTAAGGAATTGAAAAAAATGTTTCCTCAAATAAAATTACATGCACTCGGACCACCAGAAATTGCTCACATTACCAAGCTCGAAAAATCTACTCATACCGAAGTTTTAAAAGCATTAATGGAAGCAGGTTTAGACAGTTTACCCGGAGCAGGAGCTGAAATTTTAAATGATAGGGTGAGACGATTGATCTCTAAAGGAAAATGCACAGGAAGAGAGTGGTTGGATGTAATGCGTGCTGCCCATCAATTGGGTTTAACCACATCAGCAACTATGATGTTTGGACATGTAGAAAGTGTTTACGAACGCTTTGAACATCTGGTTTGGTTGCGAGAAGTACAATCAGAAAAACCAAAGGATGCAAAAGGTTTCATTGCATTTATTCCATGGCCTTTTCAGGATGATGGAACATTACTTAATAGATTAAAAGGAATAAAAAATAATGTTACAAAAGATGAATATATTCGAATGCTTGCATTAAGCAGAATAATGTTACCAAATTTTGAAAACATACAGGCATCTTGGCTAACTGTTGGTAAAGAAACAGCTCAGTTGTGTTTACATGCCGGAGCCAATGATTTTGGAAGTATTATGATTGAAGAAAATGTGGTTAGTGCTGCAGGTGCTCCACATCGCTTTACTTATAAAACTATACAAGAAGCAATTAATGAAGCAGGATTTATTCCTCAATTAAGAAATCAACAGTATCAATACAGAGAATTGCCAGAAAATATTGAAGAACAAGTTGTAAATTATTAAAAATAACTTACAACCTGATTTAAATTATTCTACAATGATTTTTTTGATAAAATAGTTTTTACCCGAACTAATCTTAACAAGATAAACGCCTTTATTAAATGAAGAAAGATTAATGTTCGTTTTTTCTTTTCTTAAGTTTTCCTTTAATAAGGTTTGGCCTAATAAATTATCAATTTCAATTGATACAATTTCTTTTGTAAAATCAAACTTGTTAAAGTCAACAGTAATTAAACCTGAAGTTGGATTAGGATAAACATTTACTAAATCTAATCCAAAATAAATTTGATTTTTAATACCAACAGCTTGTCTATTATTTCTGATGTTTGATTTAGATTTAACAACAGTTGTATAGATTTCATTTTTCGGATCATAGTTTTTAATTGAACTAACACAGCTAGAACTTAAAACGGCTTCAATTAAATATCTAGAATCTAAACTAGGAGCATTTTGATCAAAATAATTAGTAATTGTAGATGGAACTGAATCAACGAGCATCCAACCGGTAGATGGATCATCTCTCCAAATGTAAAATAGATTATAATTTCCACCATCATAATAATCCCATGATAAATTAAAATCACCATTAACATCGGCAGTTTCAGTTAAGTGAATGGTTTTATGAGGAGTACTGTAGGGTGTTTCAATATCACAAGAATCTATTGCAGTTATTTTATACCTCCAAGAGCGTTGTTCAGGGTCTGTAATTGTATCGTAGTATTCACTTAAGCTATTAAAAGGAATTGTAGCAATTGCTAAATAATTATTGTTAGATGACTCTCTATAAATTTTATAGCTTTTCACTCCTTGTGTTTGATCTTTTTCCCAAATAATTAGGTTTTTAGAGTTTGAACTATCTACGGTTACAATACATAATTCTTGTTTAAAATTTATACTTTGTAAATAAGAAGGAACATAAAAAGATGCTGTTGTTAAGCATTGTGCATTGTCAATTACTTTTACTCTATGAACGCCTGCGGCTAAATTTACTGCATCTTCCTGATTAGAACCATTACTCCATTCTATAGAGTAAGCAGGTGAACCACCAATTATAGAAATATCAATAGATCCGTTTGAAGGATTTCCACAATCAGAAGGTGTAATAGAATTTACATTAATAAATATTGAACTTAATGAATCCATTGCATTAGGTAATTCAGTTGTATAAGTATATAAACAACCAAATACATCCGTTAAATTAAGAGTATAAATTCCCGCAGAAATATTAGTTAAATCTTGTGTTGTTTGACCTGTATTCCAAGAATATGTAAATGGAGCTATGCCATTATTAATTTGTGTAATAATTGATCCTGTTGCCAAACCACAATCTGGAAAAGCTTTAATAAAATTAACACCTGGTTCCACAGCAGGTAATATTTCAAATGTTGATGCAAAAGCACAATCTAGCGAATCTTTAACTAATACATCATAAAACCCTGGAGCAAGATTAGTAATTATTGTAGTAGTGTCACCTGTATTCCAATGATAAGTATATGGTGCCTGACCTCCAATTACTTCTATACTAATGGTGCCAGAATTTGAGTTGGCACAAAAAATATTAGATTGATTAATTGTAGTAATCATTGGACCATCAATTGGATTGATGTTAATAGATGCTGATGCATTACATCT
>CAZTCG010000149.1:0-5447 GCA_964612005.1 uncultured Flavobacteriaceae bacterium
AGGTTCGATTCCTGGCGGAGCCACTTTTTTATTAATTTTCTAATTTTAATTTGATTTTTATAATTGATAAATAATGTTTGTTAAATTAAAATTCAATTGATTTTTAGATATTTACATGATTTAAATTTGTAATTTCACATGGCTTTTGTAAATTAAATTTTGAAATTTGTTTAATTTATTTATATTTGTCTTAAACAAAATTGAGCATGAATTTAGTAACTAATGAGAACCCTTTTTTACCGGGTAAACTTCTTTCAACTACTAATAATCCAAGTGATTTAAAGAAACTGAATGACGCTGAGTTGGTTCAGTTAAGTGATGAATTAAGGCAATATATTGTTGATCTTGTTTCGGTAAAAGGTGGACATTTTGGAGCCAGCTTAGGTGTTGTTGAACTTACCGTTGCTCTGCATTATGTATTTAATACTCCATTTGATCAATTAGTATGGGATGTTGGGCATCAGGCATATGGTCATAAAATACTAACAGGAAGAAGAGATCAATTTCATACAAATCGTAAATACAATGGAATAAGCGGTTTCCCTAAACGTTCTGAAAGTGAATATGATACTTTTGGGGTTGGTCACTCCTCAACATCAATATCCGGTGCATTGGGAATGGCTGTTGCCAGTCGTCAACTTGGAATTAAAGATAAACAACATATAGCTGTTATTGGTGATGGTGCGATGACTGCCGGACTTGCTTTTGAGGGCTTAAATCATGCTGGTGTTGAAAATGCAAATTTATTGGTTGTATTAAACGACAATTGCATGAGTATTGATCCAAACGTTGGTGCTTTGAGAGAATACCTTACAGATATAACAACTTCTCATACCTATAACAACGTGAAGGACGAAGTTTGGAAACTCTTGGGTAAGTTTTCTAAATTTGGAAAAAGTGCGCAGGATATTGCATCAAAAATTCAATCTGCAATTAAAACATCATTTCTTAAACAAAGTAATTTATTTGAATCGCTTAATTTTAGATATTTTGGGCCAATTGATGGGCATGATGTTGTTCATCTTACTAAAGTGCTTAATGATTTAAAAGATATTCCTGGGCCAAAAATTCTACATATTTTAACCACAAAAGGTAAAGGATATAAATTCAGTGAGGAAGGTAATCAAACGGTTTGGCATGCTCCAGGTATATTCAATAAAGAAACAGGTGAAATTGTAAAAGTAACTCCAAAATCGCCTCAGCCTCCAAAATATCAAGATGTTTTTGGGCATACTATAGTTGAATTAGCTGAGAAAAACAGTAAAATAATGGGTATCACTCCTGCCATGCCTTCAGGGTGTTCGTTAAATATTATGATGAAAGCGATGCCAGATAGAGCAATTGATGTTGGTATTGCAGAACAACATGCAGTTACTTTTTCCGCAGGATTGGCAACTCAAGGGTTAATACCTTTTTGTAACATTTATTCCTCATTCATGCAGCGTGCATACGATCAGGTTATACATGATGTTACTTTACAAAATTTGCACGTAGTTTTTTGCCTTGATAGAGGAGGTTTAGTAGGAGCAGATGGCGCAACACATCATGGGGCATATGATATTGCTTATTTCAGATGTATTCCTAATATAATTGTTTCATCACCTATGAATGAAGCAGAATTGAGGAATTTAATGTATACTGCTCAGTTGCCGGAAAATGCTAAGCCTTTTAGTATTCGTTATCCAAGAGGAAATGGTGTTATGGCTGAATGGAAAACACCTTTTGAAAAAATTGAAATTGGTAAAGGAAGAAAAATTAAATCTGGAAAGGACCTGGCAGTTCTTACTTTTGGCCCGATTGGTAATATTGCGGCCAATGCTATAAAAAATGCTGAAGAATCTGGGTTATCAGTAGCACACTATGATTTACGTTTTGCTAAACCAATAGATGAAGAATTATTAAATGAAGTGTTTAGCTCCTTTGATAAAATAATAACCATTGAAGATGGCTGTATAATGGGCGGTGTAGGTTCTGCTGTAATAGAGTTTATGTCTGATAATTCATACAATGCAAAGGTTAAACGATTGGGAATACCGGACTCATATATTGAACATGGCGAACCTAATGAGCTTTGGAAAGAATGTGGCTTTGATGAAGAATCGATACTTAATGAAATTCTAAAACTAACTTCAAAAGAAGAAAAAAGAATAAAAAGAAAATTAGTAAACGGGAAGTAGACTAAAAACTATTTTCCATTTTAAACACCTTACAGCCCTTCATTTTATTTCCTAATAATCTTAAATCATAATTTTATAAATTTTTTTGTCAATTTTAGTTGTTGTGTTTGCTTTACATTTGACTTCTTAAATCATAGAAAAGTTTAATATGTTTATTCGTTTTATTTACTTTTTCATTTTGAGTACATTTCTTTTTGCTTGTAATCAAAATTAGGAAAAACAAACTGAACAAAAATCAAAAATTGACTCTCTTCAAAAAATTAATCCAACTTCTATTTCTTTAACTAAGTTGTGTATTAATGATTCTTTGAACCAATTAGCAAATTTAATTGCCGGGAATAATGCTAATGACACCAGTTTATTAGCTAATTATTTTCAAAATTCAACTTTTAAGAAACATTCAGTTTCTTTTCAATCAAAGTGGGAAAATTTTGAAAAATCCAGAATGCAAAATCTTATAAAGTTTCAGCAAAACGAATTAAATAAGGAAATGGATAGTGCGAAGGTTTTATTTTATCCTTTTTCAGGTCCTGATATTTTACACGCTCAAACCTTTTTTCCGGTAGCAGATCATTATGTATTAATGGGATTAGAGCCAGTTGGTACTTTGCCAATTTTTGAGCATAAAGAAGATGTACCTGATTCCATGTCGAATTATTTTGGTAAAATAAACAAGTCACTTCACGCTATATTAAATTTTAGTTTTTTTAGAACTATTAGTATGAGCGAAGATTTAAAAAACGAAGATGTTGACGGAACTTTACACTTATTAATGTTGTTTTTAAATAGAAAGGGAAACACAATATGTTCAGCAAAACCATTTGTGTTAGATTCTATTGGGAAATTAATTTATCTCAAAAGCTTTATTGAATTAAAAACAAAAAGTGTACAGGCAAAAGGAATTGAAATTGTATTTAATAGTATTGATAAAAAACAAAAGAAGTTACATTATTTTTCAATTGATTTATCTAATGCTGCTTTTGATAAAAACACTTCGGTTCAAAAATACCTCAATAATTTAGGTGCCATAACTACCTATTTAAAAGGAGCATCTTATTTAATGCATAATGCAGGTTTTAGTTCTATTCGTGATTTTATTCTTGCTAAAAGTAATCAGGTGATGCAGGATGATTCGGGTATTGCATTCAGGTATTTTGAGAAAAATAAAAACTGGAAATATATTTTTTATGGTGAATATAAAAAACCAATTTCTTTGTTTGCTAATCGTTTTCAAACAGATCTGGACTCCATGTATAAAACCTTTTCACCTAAAAATTTAGGATTTGGATTGGGTTATAATTTTAAAGACAATAACTCTAATTTAATGATTGCAAAAAAAATGAAATAGTTTGTTGCTAAATCATTACAATCATATTTACCTATGCTGAATAACATTTAAAAATTTCTGTTGAGGTTTTACTTTTGAATTAATAAAATAATTGTAAAACAAAAAAACAGAAAACGATGTCATTAGTAACAAGAAGAAACAGCAGTTCATTTCCAAGTTTGGTAAATGATTTTTTTGAAAACGATTTTTTCTTTCGACCTTCATTAATTGATTATGCCGGTGGAATGTCAGGGACATTATCCAACACTTTACCTTCAGTTAATATCAGTGAGGAGGAAGATAGTTTCAAGGTTGAATTAGCAGCCCCGGGAATGGAAAAAAAAGATTTTAAAATTGAAACTGAAGGAGGATACCTGATTATCAGCTCAGAAAAGCAAAAAGAATCAGAAGAAGAAAAAGAAAATTACAGAAGAAGAGAATTTTCTTACAGCAGTTTTAATAGATCATTTCAGTTACCGGAAAATTCTTTACCAGAAAAAATTGAAGCCAAGTATGAAAATGGAATTTTACGATTAGTTCTTCCAAAAAAAGAACGTACATCGGTAAAACATCGCAAAGAAATAAAAGTTGCTTAGTGTTTTGAGTTTTGTTTAATTGGTTTCAAATAAATGCCGCACCTTATGGTGCGGCATTTTTAGTTTTAAATGGAAATCGATACCCAATTCCATATTCAAAATAATGAGCTACAGCCCAATGACTCTTTAATGCAAAAGTTAGTATTAAATTATTATCGAAGTGATACCTAAACCCAATACGGTGATAAAACATTCCGTTTGCTTTATATTGGCTATATAAGTAATAACCCAGTTCTATTGGTAATGATAGTTTTCCAATTACATATGAGTAACCAATTCTACCTCCAAGTTGCGCATAATTTAAATTACTTTTAAGTTTTATACTATCTATTTCAACTAACTCCTGTTTTATTGATTGGCAATAAAATACATCTAAACCAGCACCAAATTTATGAGTGTTGCGCTTTTTGAAGTTATATCCTAAAGTATAAGATTGTGATAAAAATTTAGCTCCGCCAGGGGGTTCATTTTCATTTATTCCCAATGCAATTATGCCAAAGTATTCATGCTTGGTATTTTGTAAATAAGAGCTATCAACTTTTATATTGGTGTTTGAATTTTGGCTTGTTATGCAATACGTAAGCCCTGAATGTAAAGTCAATAAATTTAAGCCAAGATTTGGTGTTTTAAATTTACCGTTTGAAGCATGAGCAAAATTAAGTCCGGCATCTAATCGTAAATTTTTAGATAATTGAATTTTATAATACCATTTAAAATTTACAAAAGCGTTAACGCTTGAGCTAACTACATTGTTTTTATGATTTAATAATGGATCAAACTTTTGTGTAGAATATGATACACCGCATGACAGTCTCAAATACAATCGAGATGTTTTGTTCGTTTTATTTAATCCAATGTCATAATAAGGTGCAAAACCAATTATTTGACCCAATTGATTGGGATTTGCTAGTGAATAAAAATGAAGTGCAATTCCTTTTTCGGGAAAATTATTTTCATAGTGCCATAGTTTGTCACCTTTTGTTTGTTTAGCCCAGTTTAGTTCAGCACCATAAATATGCCCATTTACTAAATGTGCCATGGAATTACGGTGCTGCATGATATAGCCAAAATGTAATTGTCCTTTTAGAAAACAATTGTATTCTAACAACTGTTGAGAAAAAACAATAAACTTTATTATAACAATAAAGATTATTAATAAAACAAGTTTAGGTTTTGTCATGCAAAGGTTATCTTTGCAAAGATAAATTTTTTACTATGGCTGAATTAGTTTACGATGTAATTGTTGTTGGTGGCGGAATTGTTGGTCTTGCCTCTGCATACAAAATCAATTCAAAATATCCGGATAAAAAAATACTGGTGATTGAAAAAGAAAAAGAAGTAGCGGCA
>CAZTCG010000150.1:0-4589 GCA_964612005.1 uncultured Flavobacteriaceae bacterium
TCAGATAATACTGCTGCTCCAGTTGGATAACTTCCAGCACCTCTTCCTTGTTGAAACTGTTCTCCAGAAAATCTACCTTCTGTAATTACTCCATTAAATTCATTATCTACATAATATAATTGATTGCTTGATTTAATAAATTGAGGCAATACAAAAGCAGTAACGGTATCATTTGGTAAACGCTTAATAACCGGTGTTAATTTTATTTTATACTTTTTTTCCTGGGCATATGAAATATCTGAATCCCCTAACTCAGTTATGCCAATATTTAACACTTCATCAGCTTTTAAAATAATACCAAAAGCATGCAATGCAATAATTACAGCTTTAAATTTTGCGTCATAACCTTCTACGTCATTTGTTGGATCACTTTCGGCAAATCCATTATCTTGCGCTTGTTTCAATGCATCTGCATAGGATAATTTATCGTTAATAGTTTTGGTTAAAATATAGTTAGTAGTTCCATTAAATATTCCTGTCACTTTTTCAAGATCTTCATTGTCAAAATACTCTTCTAAAGCACGAATAATTGGAATACTTCCACATGCAGATGCTTCATATAATAATGAAACTTTATTTTCTTGTGCAAGTGAATACAATTCGGTTAAATGAAGCGCAAGCATCTTTTTATTAGCAGTAACTACGTGTTTACCTTTTGATAATGCAGTTTTTACAATTGAGTAAGCTTCTGATGCGTCATCAATTAATTCAACTACAACATTTATCGACTCATTATTTAAAATTTCTGTTTTGTCAAAGGTAATTTTGGATAAATCAATAGTTCTGCTTTTCTCTTTGTTTTTTACGCAAACCTTTACAATGTCTGCTTTAAAGCCTGTACTGTTATTTAATACATGATACAGTCCTTGTCCTACACATCCAAATCCAAATAATCCAATGTTTAATCTTGTGCTCATAATTTATTTGTTGTTTTATAAAAATCTTTAATGATTTTAGTTAGTTGTTTTGTTTCTAGTAAAAAACCATCGTGCCCATAATCTGAGTAAATACTAATCCATTTACTGTTTTTAATATGTTGATGTAAAAATTCTTGTTCGCTTGGAGGAAAAAGTAAATCATTGCTTATGCTGATGATTAATGTTGCTGCTTGAATTTTATTTAATGCATCTTCAATAGAAGTTCTGCCCCGTCCCACATTATGAGAATCCATGGCATTAATTAATGTGATATAAGAAAAAGCATTAAATCTTTTCACAAGTTTTACTCCCTGATACTGCTGATAGCTAGATGCTTTAAAATTGCTTGCTACATCATCATTCTCTTCAGATTGAGTATTGTTGTAAGGCAAATAGTTTCTATAACTTATCAATGCAATACTTCTAGCAGCTGCTAGGCCTTTTTGAGCGGCATCTGGTTTTTTTAGTTGATAACTTTCATCTGCCAAAATTGCCATACGCTGACTCTCATTAAATGCAATACCCCAGGGCGAATGTTTAGCATTGGTGGCAACGAGAACGCAGTGTTCAAATAAATTTGGACACAGTATATTCCATTCTAATATTTGTTGCGCGCCTTGCGAACCACCAATTATGGTATGAATTTTTTCTATACCCAATTGTTGCCTCAATAGTTCATGCGCCTTAACCATATCACGAATTGTAACAAAAGGGAAATCTTGATATAAATTTTTTTCAGGGAATGTATTGTGAACAGGGCCAGTAGTTCCGTAGCACGAACCAAGGTTATTTGCACAAATAATGTAATAATCGTTTGGGTTATACAAATCATTTTCTCCAAATAAACCAGGCCACCATTCAAAAACATTACTATTTGCAGTTAATGCATGAACAACCCATACTACATTGTTTTTAGCTTCATTTAATTTGCCATAAGTAGTGTAAGCAATTTCTAGTTCATTTAATTGACCACCTAATTCAAATGTAAATGGATTTGAAATTGTTATTGTTTTTAGTTCCATAATTTATTTTTTAGAATTATAAAAATAATCATCCATTTGCAAGAATTTTGCAATTTGTGTAAGGTGTAAAAACGATTACTAGTGTAATATGCGTTCATTTTTTTAAATTTATCTTTCCTCTTTGTTGAGGTAGGATTTAGCACCGGTTTTCCAATACTTTTCAGTACTTATAGTTGGTTGCCAGCGGATCACAGAGCCTATTCTCTCACCGCATCTTGATAAATTAAAACGCACAAAGCGATTTAATTCGGGCGCTAATATAGATTATTTTTTTTGAAAGTTGCAAGTAATCATTAAAAATTACATTTTACTAAGTAAGAAGTGATAAGGTACAAAATATGAAATTTAAAAAAAGGGCTGTTAAACCTATTTTTTATTTCTCAATTAGGCTCCATGCATCAGGTTTGTCGGAAAATAAAATCTTTGTTTTATTCCAAACTCGGTTAAATAATTCAGATTTTCTGTAATTATTAAGTGATTCTTCGTTATCCCAATAACTGTATGTGAAAAAAATACTAGGACAATTTAGATCATTATATAACTGTAAGTGAGAGCACCCTTCAAAATGACGAATGAGAAATTTATTTTCGGCAAAAAGAGTTAAAAATTCATTCACCTTCTCCGGATGAAAACTCATTTTTACTATTCGGATAATCATGTGTAAAATTCTATTGGTATTTGAAATTCAGTATGCATCAGAAAGTTTCTTGGAAACAACAATTGCTTTGCAGAGCCATGATTTAAGGCGATTTCAAGATAGCCGGAACTATTAAATAAAGCTAATGGTTCGTTGTGTTCAGCATCGTCATACGTGGCGCATATTTTTGATATTCGTGTATTAGGTAAAAAAATGGTAAATCGCCTTCCTTGGCAAATTTGATCAAACAAACTTTTTTTAACATTTGTAATTACGTTTCCAAATGAATCGATATAAATACATCTTCCTGTTATAGAATCTAGATTAGAAACCGGCTGAAAATTTAAACTTTGTACTATGTCGTTTACTTCAGTTGCAATGTCTGATACAAATGTGCCGTTAGCTAATTCAGTTGCCGCCTGAGCTAATGGGTCGCGCGCAATAAAAATACCTTGAGTAAACTTATCGTTATTTAATTCGTAATACACTACTTCACTACCATCATAAAACAAGCTAAACAGGCCATTATCCGGACAAATGATATATTGATTTTTGTAGTAAACAATTAAAAATTTAGTTGTTTTAAAATTAGTGGATCGTATTCCCAGTATGTGAATGGAATTTTTTGGAAATTCATGAAATGCATTGCCAAAAATATAGGCAGCTTGCTGTAAATTAAATTTTTCAAGATCATGAGAAATATCAATGAGCTGAACATGTTCAGCTTTTTTAAGTATAAACGCCTTCAACAATGCCACATAATGATCGCGGCATCCTAAATCAGTTGTTAGCGTAATGACAGGCATGAAAAAATAATTAAATTTGTTTTACTTAAGCTTCAAAAGTAATTAATAATTTTACCTCTGAAGAAATAGAAAATCGTAAACATTAACAGAATTATAAACAAAAAACATTGAGCGAAAAAATCATTGCAGTTGAAGCGGTTGAGCCAGTAGAACTATATGGTGTTAACGATCATAAATTAAATTTATTAAAAAGCCATTTCCCAAAACTTAAAATAGTAGCACGTGGTTATTCTATTAAACTGATAGGCGACGAACCTGAAATTGAAAAGTTTGAAAAAAAATTTGATTTACTTATCGAATATTATCATAAAACCGGAGTTCTATCTGAGAGCGCAATTGAACGTTTGCTTGGTCGAACTGGCGATAATATGCTTGAAAAAATGGAAAATGAAACAAGCAGTGATGTTATTGTTTTTGGTAATAGTGGTTTAGTAATTAAAGCCAAAACTCCTAATCAGCGAAAAATGATTGAGGGCATTACTAAAAACGACATGTTGTTTGCTGTTGGTCCTGCAGGAACAGGAAAAACTTACACAGCTGTTGCACTTGCTGTTCGTGCTTTAAAAAATAAAGAAGTAAAACGAATTATTTTAACTCGTCCTGCAGTTGAAGCAGGTGAAAATCTGGGTTTTTTACCGGGAGATTTAAAAGAAAAACTGGATCCATACTTGCAACCATTATATGATGCATTGTATGATATGATTCCAATGGATAAATTGAATCAGTTAATAGAGTCAAAGGTGATACAAATTGCGCCTCTCGCATTCATGCGAGGTAGAACCTTAGATAATGCTTTTGTTATTTTAGATGAAGCGCAAAACACTACCGAAAGTCAGATGAAAATGTTTTTAACGCGTATGGGCGCAAGTGCAAAGTTTATTATTACCGGCGATGCATCACAAGTGGATTTACCTAGAAATCAACCTTCCGGACTTATTCAAGCACTTCGTATTGTAAAAAATATTCAAGGTATACAAGTGATTTTATTGGATGGAAACGATGTTATTCGTCACCGATTGGTAAAAGAAATTGTTTCCAAATACGATGTGGAAAAAGAATATCAATTAAAACAACAAACTAAAGAAAGAGAATTTAAACCAAAACCAACTCCTAATCAATAGAAGAAAGATGAACGTTTTAACAGCTACCAATTATAATTTTCCGAAACAAACAAAAGTATATAAAGGCAAAGTTCGTGATGTATATA